>NZ_JBSFPI010000017.1:0-189566 GCF_053588115.1 Nocardia sp. NPDC003482 | reverse complement strand
TACCGCGGCCGCGAATTCTTCCGCGCCACAACAACTCCTATCAATGAACCCCAATTCTACCTGGGGCCACTGTCCGAGAACCGTCGGGCACCTCAGAGTGGACCGAACAGGCGATCGCGCAGGATCTGTTCCAGCGGTTTGCCATCCAGCTGCTGCGCGATGAGCCCGAGCAGTACCGTATTCGTATTCGAGTAGTGATAGCCCTGATCGGGCGGGAAGTACGGCGGATGCGCGTAGGCCATGGCGAGTAGTTCGTCGGGTTGCCAGACGCGCGCCGGATCGGCGTCCATGGCCTCGGCCAGTTCGAGGGTCTCACTGTAGTTGAACAGCCCGCTGCGCATATCGAGGAGTTGGGCGATGGTGATCGCCCCGCCGTTCGGGACGTCCGGACGATATTTTGACACCGGATCGTCGAGCCCGAGCTTGCCCTCCTGGACCAGTTGCAAAACGACCGTGCCGGTGAATGTCTTGGTGATCGAGCCGACGCGCACGTGGTCGGCCGCCGTCACCGCGGGACCGCCGCCGAATGTCCGGGTGCCGTAGGAACTCGTGACATCCCCGGACGGCGTCCGCACGAGCGCGACCACACCCGGCACCAGGAAGTCCCGAGCGGTCGAGCGGACCAGATCACCCAACGCCGCCGCGTCGATCGGATGGACGGCCGCCGCCGACGTGACCGAGGTACCGGACGGCGTCGACGGGGACCCGCATCCGCCGCACAACACCACGACACCGACCAACGCTCCCACCAACCCCCCGGCAACCTTGGCCACCATGACCTCCCGTACCAGGAAAACGGAGCCGCGAATGCCGTACTCTACTGCGCCGATACGGCCCGTGTACGGAGTTGGCGAATGTTCAGCGACAGCCGTGCGTCACGTCCACCACGCACCGGAGCGTTGCCTGGTACCGGAAGTGCCGATATTCTTCTGAATCAGTGAACGTTCGTGCACCCAACTCTCGACTGGAGCGTGAAAGATGGCTCGGCGGCGGATCATCGATGAAGAACCCTGGTCGGGCCTCCGGCGGCAGTGGCGGCGCTCGGCGAACGAGGAAGCGGCCTGGGTGTCCGAACTGGCGCGCGAGGTTGGCAGGGCAGCCGCGGACCGTTTCCGGCGCGCGAACCGCTCCGCATGCCGGGCCGCCGGTGATGTGGAAGGCGAACTCTACGAACTCAATCGGGAGATCGCGGACCTGACCCGGGGCGCCCTCCGCGCCCGAGCCGACCGCCGTCGCCGCCGGAAGTAACCGAGCGAAAATGTGCACGATCGTTCACTGACGCCTCCCGAACGGCGTCGCTAAAGCCGTGCCTCAGGGCGCGTCCAACACGCTCGCGGGCACACCGTACGGCAGAAACCGCACCCGCCGCCGAGCGTCGGTATTGTCCCGATGCGCCCGCAACGCCTCGAGCTCACTGGGAAACACCTGATCCACCCGGGCCGCCCCGTCGTCGTCCACCGTGTAGATCGCCCACACCCCGCTGCCGCTCTCCCCGGTCGTCTCCCCCTCCGGCGCCCGCGTCCGCTCCGGCTGCGCGAACTGCCCCAACAGACTCACCACCGACCCCATGGTCGCCTGATCCACCCGCCCCAGATACCCCCCGATCCGCCCCGCCAGATCCCGGAACTCCACACCCGCCTCCCGCAGCGCGCGCTCCACGTCCTCGGGATCGATCCCGAAAGGCCCATTACCCGCCATCGCATACTCCTGACGTAGGGGGTGTCCTACGGCCAGTCTCCTCGCCGAACCCCGAGTTCGCCACGATCCCCGACCCCTACGGGCTGTACTTTCCGCCCCTCCCCGGATTCGGGAGTACCTCCAGCGCAGCGGCTCGGACGCGTGCGGCCTTGCGAATCGCGGTGAGCCGCGGATGAAAAGCGTTGTGCCGGTTGCCCTGAAGATTGAGGGGAACGTCGAGGCAGGCGATCAACTCGTCTTCGATCTGCCAGGGTTTCGGTGCGGTGATCCACGAGACGAGGGCGTTCGTGTGCATCCATTTCGACAGCAACGCCTCGCCCGTACCGAAATGGAATCGCCGACCCGAGCCGTAGCGTCGCAGCTCGATCCCCAGTTCGTCCGCCAACAGGCATCCGAGCGTCAACCGCAATGTCGACCCCGCCGCGTTTCCGGCGTAGTGGGTGGCGATCCGCTTACGGAGGTGTTGTCGACTGGGCGGGCGACCGTTGACCGGTGGCTTCGTCGGACTGATGCCCGTATACAGCAGCGTCAGGCCATCTTTCGTGGCACAGCCCGACGTATCGATGTCCGCGGGCAGTGCGCGAAACCACCATCCGTAGACGCCGGGAGTGCCGGGTACGGGACTCGGCCTGGCCAGAACCTCGGCGCGAGTGAATGTCGGCGCGGCCAGATAGTCGGTCGCGTGCTCCGGCATCAGCGCCGCCACCCGCCGTACGGCACCGTGAGGATCTCCAGCCCGTGCCCGTCCGGGTCGTCCCAATACAGCCCGCGCCCACCGTCATTGGTGTTGACGCGGTTCTCGAGCGTGTGGTGGGGGTCGGCCCACCAGGTGAGGCCGCGGGCGCGGATGCGGGCGTGGATGGCGTCGAAGCGGTCCTCGGAGACGAGGAAGGCGTAGTGCTGGGGGCGTGGGGTGTCGCGGCCGTCGGCGAAGTCGAGGGAGACGTCGTTGTCGGTGCGGACCACCACGAACGGTCCGAATTCGGCCGGGGCGGCCAGGCCGAGGATGTCGGCGTAGAACCGGGCCGAGGCGTGCTTGTCGGTGCAGTGGACGATGGTGTGGTTGAGCTGAACGGTCATGCTGCTGTTATAGCCGCGGCGTGGCTCGTAGGATGCGTGTGTAGGGGCCGCGGTGGAGATTTCCGCTCGAAATGCCCACCCGGACGGCACTTTCCGACACAAGGGAGCCGATGGACGTCGAAGATCTGCGTCTCCTGCGCGCGCTGCAACTGGCGCCCCGGGCCGGGTTCGCCACGCTCGCCGGGATATTGGGCGCCCATGAGCGCACGGTCGCCCGCCGCTATCGGCGACTGCGCCGGGCCGGCGTCGTTCGCATCGTCGGCATGGTCAATCCGCTGGCCGTCGGCCATCAGCTCTGGCAGGTGCGGCTGCGGTGCCGGCCCGACGCCGCGCAGGGCCTGGCGACCGCCCTCGCCGCCCGCGCCGACATCGCCTGGATGGGCGTGTCGGCGCCGGGATCGGAGGTGTCGTTCTCGGTCCGGTCGCTGTCGGCGCGACAGCGGGATCTGCTGCTCACCCGGCTGCTCCCACGGTCCGCGCAGGTCCACGACATCGAGGCCAGCGTGGTCCTGCACGTCTTCCTCGGACTCGGTTCCCGCGGTTGGTCCCAGCTCGATCCGCTGCTCACCCCCGCGGAGATCGCGCGGCTGACCGCCGAGCACCCACCCGCGGGGGAGATCGTCGACATCCCGGCCGAGCCCCACGACGCCGCGCTGTTCGACGTCCTGGCCGCCGACGGCCGCGCCACCACCGCGCGACTCGCCGAGGCCGCCGGGATCAGTCCGGGCCGGGCCGCCCGTCGCCTGGACACCCTGGTGCGCACCCGCTCGCTCGTCTTGGACGTCGATCTCGCGCACGAGGCGCTGGGCTACACCACCTGGGCGCAGCTGTACTGCGCGGTCAGCCCGTCCCGACTGCACGAGGTCGGGGAGACCATGGCCCGGCTTCCGGCCGTGGGTTTCGTCGCCGCCCTGTCCGGACGCCACAACCTGATCATCGCGGTGTGCTGCCGGGACCTCGCCGAACTCTACGAATTCAGCACCCGGTACGCCGGTGCGGCGGAGGGCATCGTCACGATGGAGGTCGTGCCGTTCGGTCGCGTCGTCAAGCAGTCCGGCGGGCTGGTCGCCGACGGCAGACTGGTCGATCCGGTCGGAGCGGAAGCGTGACCGCCGCAACGCTTTTCGCATCGGGACGAGTCCGGAGACACTCCGGTTCCGGCGGGCGGCCGCGATCAGAGCCAGCGTCGCACCCGCGCGCGATAGTCGAGGTAGCTCCGGCCGAATCGCTCTGTCAGATAACGCTCTTCGGGCTCGATGACCAGGCGGAGGACCAGCAGCAGGCTGACCGGTAGCAGCAGGATCGGCCACCAGCTTCCGGCGAGCAGGCCGAAACCGATTGTGGCCGTAGCCAATCCGGTGTACATCGGGTTGCGAGAGATTCGATAGACGCCGCCGGTCAGCAGCCTGGCCACGGGGCGGTGCGGGACGATCGTCGTCCGGTGCCGCACGACCGCGGCGACCCCCGCCCACGCGAAGGCCAGCCCCGCCGCGGCCACCGCGGCCCCGAGGATCGCCGTCGCGGGCCGCCCGCCGACCGGAAGGGCGAACGCGGCGTTCAGGAGCATGCCGCCCGCGAGCGCGGCGGCGTAGTACAGCGGCGGCGGAATGTAGACGACCCGCGCGCCGCGCTCGGTGGTGGAGTTCTCGGCCATGACGGCTCACTTTCGATAGAGTAAGACTCTATCTAATAGATCACTACACTATCGGCGTGGTTGTCAAGCGGCGATACGAGTCCACCCACCGGCAGGACCAGGCGCGACGCACGCGGCGGGCCGTGCTGGACGCCGCCCGCACGCTGTTCGTGCGGTCCGGCTACGGCGGGACGACGCTCGCGGCCATCGCCGAGGAGGCCGGGGTGGCGGTGCAGACGGTCTACAAGATCTTCGGCAACAAGAAGACCCTGCTGTCGGAACTGGTGGACGTCGCGATCGCGGGCGACGACGAACCGACCGAACTCGCCCAGCGCCGATTCGTCGCCGATATCCGCGCCCTGCCCGACGCCCGCGCCAAATTGGCAAGGTACGCAAGGCATCTCGTCGAAACGCACACCCGACAGGCCGAGGTGATGCTCGCCGTCGCCGGTGCCGCCCTCGTGGACGGCGACGCGGCCGAGATCTGGGAGAAGAACCGCGCCGAACGCCGCGCCGGAATGTCGATGTTCGCCGCCGATCTCGCCGCGACCGGCGAACTCCGCCCCGACTACTCCCGCGACGAGATCGTCGATGTCCTGTGGCTCGCGATGGACGTCCACAACTTCGATTACCTTGTCCGCCAACGCGGTTGGCCCCCGACCCGATTCGAAGCCTGGTATGTGGACACGGTGGCGGCGGCCCTGCTGACCGGGCCGGACCCCGCTACGACCGACCGGTGACCTCGCTCGGCCTCCGGCCGCGGAAGACGAGCCCGGCGATGACCACGAGCAGAGCCAGGCCGATGACCTGCTCGACGACCATCCACCCCGGCAGCGGCAGGAAGATCAGGACGGCGGCGAAGGCGATCACCAGGACGGTGACCACGATGCGCAGCCGGAGCAGGGCCCGGGGTTCGCCGCGTTCGGCCCGGCGCGCGAACGCGTAGGTGAGCAGCGAGGTGGCCGCGACGATCACCCCGCGCACCCACGCCTGATCGGTGACCAGGTCGGGAGCGAGTGCCGAAAGGATGAGCAGCGCAACGACTGTCGCGGCACTGAGCAGGGTGTAGGCGGCGGTGAGACGCGTGACGGTGGGCGAGGTGTTCACAGTTCCCCGTTTCCCGTGGCCGGCGCGCGGGTCGCCCGGTCCACGAAGTGCATGACCTCGGTGAAGAAGTGGTCGATATCGGTGTCGCCGCCATTGGCGAGGTACTGGGCGGACGCGTCGACGAGCGCGCGGATCGCGGCCGCGGCGATCACCGGGTCGAAGCGGGCGAATTCGCCCGCGCGCTGTCCGTCCCGCAGCAGTTCGGCCAACGGCGTGAGCAGGTCGGGGATGTGTTCGCGATGGCCCGGGGCGTTCTCGAGGATGCGTTGCACCGCCCGCACGTGCACGGCGTGCAGCTGGATGAACTCGAGGTTGGTGCGCAGATAGTGCGCGAGCCGTTCCCGTACCGACTCCGTATCCCGCTGCCGCTCGGCCCGGAAAGCCGCACCGCGCGTGTACAACTCGGCGATGACGGCCGCGCAGATCGCGTCCTTGGTCTTGAAGTGGTAGAGCACCGTCCCCTTGATCGTCCCCGCCTCTTGCGCGATCCGATCCACCGAGGCCGCGGCGAACCCCCGGGCATCGATCAGATCGATCGCGGCGGCCACGATGTCCTCCCGCCGCGCGCGCTGTGTCCTGGTCAACGCCTGATTCTTCGACTCCACGCCGACCAACTTACCATTCGGTCGGTAATTTGACTAGATGGTCAGAAGCCGTTGACCGCCGGGACGGCTGTCTAGTCTCGGGGCATGTTCTTCTCGGCCGGAACCGATCGTGAGGAGTCCGCCATGCGCATCGCCCTGTTCGTCACATGTCTGGCGGATGCCATGTTCCCGCGCGCGGCGATCGCGACGGTCACCCTGCTCGAGCGGCTCGGGCACGAGGTGGTGTTTCCGGAGCGGCAGACCTGCTGCGGCCAGATGCATGTCAATACCGGATACGCGCGTGAGGCCCTGGGTCTGGTGCGGCGGCATGTGGAGGTGTTCGAGGAGGCGGGCTGCGACGTGGTGGTGGCCCCGTCCGGGTCGTGTGTGGGTTCGGTGCGGCACCAACATGCCGCTGTGGCACGGAGATTCGGCGACGAGCGGCTGGCCGCGCGCGCCGAGGCGGTCGCGGCCCGCACCTACGAGTTGTCGGAGCTGTTGGTCGATGTGCTGGGTGTCGGTGATGTCGGCGCCTACTACCCGCATCGGGTCACCTACCACCCGACCTGTCATTCGCTGCGCATGTTGCGGGTGGGCGACAAGCCGCTGCGGCTGTTGCGGCACGTGCGCGGGCTGACCCTGCTCGAACTCGCCGACGCGGACTCGTGCTGCGGTTTCGGCGGCACGTTCGCGATCAAGAACGCCGACACCTCCACCGCCATGCTGGCCGACAAGATGACCCGGGTGATCGGTACCGGCGCGGAGGTGTGCACGGCGGGTGACTCGTCGTGCCTGATGCATATCGGCGGGGGACTGAGCCGCCTGCGCTCGGGGGTGCGCACGGTGCATCTGGCCGAGATTTTGGCCGCCACCGACACGACGGCGGCACGCGCATGACGTTCCTCGGCATCCCGGGCACCGGCAATCTCCATGGCGCGCAATCGTTCCCGGCCGCCGCCCGCGAGGCCCTGCGCGACACCCAGCTGCGCCGCAACCTCGGCCACGCCACCGCCACCATCCGCGCCAAACGGCTTGCGGCCGTGGCCGAATGCCCGGACTGGGAGGAGTTGCGCGCGGCGGGCAGCGCGCTCAAACACGAGGTGCTCACCCGGCTGCCCGAACTGCTCGAGGAACTGGAACGCAACGTGACCGCCCGCGGCGGAGTCGTGCACTGGGCGCGCGATGCCACCGAGGCCAACGAGATCGTCACCGGCCTGATCCGCGAGCGCGGCGCGGACGAGGTGGTCAAGGTCAAGTCCATGGCCACCCAGGAGATCGGGCTCAACGAACACCTCGAGCGGCACGGCATCGCGGCGGTCGAAACCGATCTCGCGGAACTGATCGTGCAACTCGGTCACGACACGCCCAGCCACATCCTGGTCCCCGCCATCCACCGCAACCGCGCCGAGATCCGGGAGATCTTCGCCCGCGCGATGCCCGGCGCGGGTGCGGTGACCGACGAGCCGCGCGCGCTGGCCATGGCCGCCCGCGCGTATCTGCGCGGCAAGTTCCTCACCGCCGGGATCGCGGTCAGCGGCGCGAATTTCGGTGTGGCCGAGACGGGTACGCTCGCCGTGGTCGAATCCGAGGGCAACGGCCGGATGTGCGTGACCCTGCCGCGCACCCTGATCACGGTGATGGGCATCGAGAAGGTGGTGCCGCGGTTCACCGACCTCGAGGTGTTCCTCCAGCTGCTGCCCCGCTCGTCCACGGCCGAGCCGATGAACCCCTACACCTCGATGTGGACCGGTGTGCACCCTGGCGACGGTCCGGCCGAGTTCCATCTGGTGCTGCTCGACAACGGCCGCACCCGGGTACTCGGCGACGTCGTGGGCCGCGATGCCCTGAAATGCATCCGGTGCAGCGCGTGCCTGAATGTGTGCCCGGTCTACGAGCGCACCGGCGGCCACGCGTACGGCTCGATCTATCCCGGCCCGATCGGGGCGATCCTGAGCCCGCAGCTGACCGGCATCGGCGGCGCCGACGATCCGAACGCGTCGCTGCCGTACGCGTCGACGCTGTGCGGGGCGTGTTTCGACGCCTGCCCGGTGCGCATCGATATCCCCTCGATCCTGGTCCACCTGCGCGCCGAACACGTCGACACCCAGCGGCACGGCCTACCCGGCGGACAGGATCTCGCGATGAAGGGCGCGGCCTGGGCGATGGGCTCCGAACGCCGATTCGCCACGGCGGCAAAGGCTTTGGGCGTCGGGCGCGTGGTCGCGGGCCCGGATCGGCGGATCTCGGCGCTGCCGTGGCCCGGCTCGCGCTGGACGGCGAGCCGCGACCTACCCGCCCCGCCCGCCGAAACCTTCCGCCAGTGGTGGGCCCGTACTCGGGGAGGCCGCGATGAGTGACGCGAAAAGCGAGGTGCTGCACCGGATCCGGTCCGCGCTGTCCGTCTCGGGAACCGATCCGGTGCCGGTGCCCCGCGACTACGACCGGCATCCGCTCCAGGGCCGAGGCGACGCCGACCGCTTCGCCGCCGCCGTCGAGCGGTACCACGCCCGCGTGCATCGCATCGAGGAGCACGCGATCGCCGCGACGGTGATCCGGCTGTGCGGGGCGGCGGCCCGCGTCGTGGTGCCCGCCGACATCCCCGCCGCGTGGATCGAAACACTCACGGCCGTACCCGATTCCGATCCGCTCCCGATCGCCGCCCTGGACGGGGCCGACGCCGTGCTCACCGGCTGCGCCCTGGCGATCGCCGCGACGGGCACCCTCGTCCTCGATTCCGGTGCGGCACAAGGCCGCCGGGCCCTGACCCTCGTCCCCGACCATCACCTCTGCGTGGTGTTCACCGACCAGATCGTCGACACCGTCCCGCAGGCATTCGCCGCCCTGGACCCGAACCGCCCCCTGACCTTCGTCTCCGGGCCCAGCGCCACCAGCGATATCGAACTCGACCGCGTCGAGGGCGTGCACGGCCCGCGCACCCTCGACGTCCTGCTCGTCGAGCGTTAACTCTCCCCGACGCCCAAGGCCGTGAGCAGCACCAGCACGACGGTCGCGACCGCGAACACGCCGTGCGCGGCCACCACCGCGACCGGGAAGTGCCGCTCGGCCGGTTGCGGATCGGTGGCGGTCGCCCGGCCCTGGTACACCGGCAGCCACCGCAGCAGCATCACCAGGCCCAGCAGCGCGACCGGAACCAACAGGGCGAAGGCGACCCAGGCCAGCGCGTCGGTGTCGGCCACGAGATAGACGATCCACACCACCAGCCCCGCCGCCGCGAGCAGGAAGTGCCCGAACACCACCGGAATCGGAAGATGGCTCGAACTGGGCTGCCGCGCACCGCCTTTCGCGATCCAGGTGGCGAGCATGAAGAAGCCGCCGCCCGCGGTGAGCAGCCAGAGGATCAGTGCCGCGATGCCCATGATGTCTCCTGAGGTGGGAAGGGATGGAACGCGGAATCAGCGGCGGAAGCCCTCGGCCTGGGTGTTCTCGTCGGCGACCCGCACACCGAAGTGGTAGGCGAGCATGCCGCCGAGATAGCCCGAGACGCCCAACAGGACCAGGGCGACGATCGACAGCGTCAACGGCCCCGCCCCGACCGCGCCGTCGACACCGGTTCCCGCTGTGCGCCACCAGAATCCGAGCGCGAACACGACCGTGACGACGAGATTCAGGCTCATGTGGATCAACCCGATCCGGAACGCGCGCGTCCCGCCCGGGATGGCGAACAGATCCAGGAACCCGATCGCCGCCGCGGCCAGCGCGCCCAGCACGCCGATCGCGATCAGCCATTGCGCGCCGCGAGCCAGCGTGGCGGGCTCGTCGACGATATGGGAACCGATATCGAACACGACGCTGGCGATCCAGGCGCCGATCGGCACCGTCACCAGGATCGGATGGAACGGATGCCCGTAGGGCCCGGCGAGTGCCGCGCTCACCGGACGCTTGGCCTGCCGCATGTCCTCGGTCACGACGACCTCCTCGAGGTGTCCCGCGATTACGCCAATAAAGTTTGGTTCAATCGCCTGAGCTGGTCAAGGTTCCGTACGGGCGCGTCGTACCCGTTCCGGTTCGGATATCACGACCGGCGTTATCGTGGACCGGTGACCAGTGATGCGGCCATCGGCGCCGTCGCCGCGCTCGACGACGAGCTGCGCCGCCGCATGTACCGGTTCATCCGGGAGGCGGGCCGCCCGGTCACCCGGGACGAGGCGGCCGAGTACGTGGGGATCTCGCGGAAACTGGCCGCGTTCCATCTGGACAAGATGGTCGATGTCGGGCTGTTACGGGCGCACTACGAACATGTCGGCGGCATCCGCCGGGTGGGCCGGACGCCGAAGGTGTATCGGCCCGTGGACGCCGACGTGCGGGTCAGCATCCCCGAGCGGCGACCCGAGGTGCTGGCCGACATCCTGGTCGACGCGGTGCTCGACCAGCGCGACGGCGAGTCGGGGCGCGCGGCGGCCGTCCGCGCCGCCGCCGAGCGCGGTGCGGCGACCGGCCGCGAGTTGCGGCCGGGGACGGGGACGGGCGAGCGAGCCCTGCTGCGAAACGCGTTGGCGGAGCGGGGTTTCGAGCCCGCCGACACCGCGCCGGGGGGTATCCGGTTGCGCAACTGCCCCTTCCACCCCTTGGCCGCCCGCGCCCCCGACCTGGTCTGCGCCCTGAACCACTCGTATCTGACCGGGCTGCTCGCCGGGCTCGGGGCCGATTCGACGCGCGCCGTCCTCGCCCCGGCACCCGGTGAATGCTGCGTCGAGATCCGCCCGGCCGAAGACCAGCGGGCCGAAATCACCCGCGAGGTGTGACGATATTCGGTTGCTGTCGGTTAGCCTGCCGCTATGCAGCCGTCCACGGAGGACCAGAAGTCGCCCGCGACGCGGACCGCGATACGGCGAATCAATAAGCGCCACAACGCTTTACCCGGACGACGAGATCGCCGCCGGGCGTCGTCGCGGCTGCGCGCCGCGTTCGCGCAGGACGTGGTGCTGCGCGGACTGGTTCGTCTCCTGATCGTCGCCATGGCCCTGGCGGCTCTCGTGGGCGGGGTGAAGGCCCACGCCGCCGCGTCCCATGCGGCCGTGCCACCGATTGTGATGGAGGGGAATTGACGCCCGGTCGTCCTCGGGCGGCCCTATTCTTCGATCATGCCCGTTCGGTCCCGCCTGCGCCATCTGGTCCCCGTCGTCGCCGTCGCCTTCGTGGCGATGCTCGGGCTGTGCCCGACCGCCGCCGCCGACGACGACCCCGGCACGATCTGGCTGTGCCGCCCCGGTCAGGCCGAGAACCCCTGCGGCACAACCACGGACGCCCCCGTCGACTGCTTCTACGTCTATCCCACGGTGTCGCTGCAACCGACCGCCAACGCCGACCGCACGCCCGGCCCCGAACAGCGGACGGTAGCCCGCCAGCAGGCGGCCCCCTTCGACGGCCGCTGCAATGTCTGGGCGCCGATGTACCGGCAGGGCACCCTGCTCGGGCTGTTCGCCTCGCCCGGCGCGAAACGCTCCCCGGCTTTGGACCTCGCCTACGAGGACATCGACCGTGCCTGGACGGACTACCTCGCCCACCACAACCACGGCCGCGGCGTCGTATTCCTCGGGCATTCGCAGGGCTCGGTCATGCTGCGGACGCTGCTGCGCACGCGTATCGACGGCACCCCCGACCAGCGCCTGCTGGTCTCGGCCATCCTGCCGGGGGCCAATGTCCTGGTCCGGCGCGGAACCGGGATCGGCGGGGATTTCGACGCCATCCCGGCGTGCACCCGAACCGGCGAAATCGGTTGTGTCATCGCGTATTCGACCTTCGCCGCGACCCCGCCGCCGAAGACCCGCTTCGGGCTCGCGCCGACCGAACCGAACACCAGCGGCACGCGCGGCGGATTCCCCTACGGTCCCGACTACGACGTCCTCTGCACCGACCCGGCCGCCCTGGACACCGGCGCCGACACGGGTCTGCGCGGCGTCCTCAACGGTCGCCCGGTCGACGCCTACCGCGGCCACTGCACCACCTCCGCGCCGCACGTGCTGATGATCGAGGGCGGCGGCGACGGCGCGCCCCCGGCCACGGCGCTGCCCACCATCCCCGACGCCACCTGGGGCCTGCACCTGCTCGACATCGATATCGCCCAGCGGGATCTGCTCGATCTCGTCTCCGCCCAGACCGTCACATGGCTCGAGGGCCAAGGGCCGCAACACAATTGAGGACTCACTCCGGTTCCACCCACGGCCAGGCCGCGGCGGCGATCCCCGCCGCGGCCTCGAGCACGGCCCGGGACGAGCCGTCGCGCGCCTGATACGCCATGCCCTGCATCACGACCCCGGTGAACACCGCGAGCGCGTGCGCGTCGCAGTCCGCGGGCAACTCGCCCGCCGCGATGGCCCGTTCGACGAGCCGCTCCAGCTGATCCAGGCTCCCATTGCGTAACTCCCGCAACAGCTCTCGCGCGTCCGGCGTGGCGCAGTTCACCGTCGCCGTGATGATCAGGCAGCCCGCCGGATGTCCCGGCAGCGTGTACGCGGCCGCCGCCTCCCGCAGCAATCGTTCGATTCCGGCGCGCAGGGTGGGTTCGCGCCGGATCGCTTCGGCCAGATAGGTCCGGTACCGCTGCCCGTACCGCTCGACCACCCGCGCGAACAGCTCGTGCTTACTGCCGAAGGCCGCGTACAGGCTCGGCGGCGCGATGCCGATCGCGGCGGTCAGATCGGCGATGGAGGTCGCCTCGTAGCCGTGCTCCCAGAACATGTGCAGCGCCTTGTCCAGCGCCGCCTCGCGATCGAACGCGTACGGGCGGCCCCGACGTCCGGAAGTGGCCATGCCGCAACTATAGCGACCGCTAAAAAAATGCCGTAGGGTGCTGTTTGATTAGCGATCACTAGGAAAAGGGTGGGACACCCATGGGGACTCTCGCGAACAAGACGGCCCTGGTCACGGGCGCCAGCCGCGGCATCGGGCGCGCCATCGCCGAACGCCTCGCCGCGGAGGGGGCGCTCGTGGCCGTGCACTACGGCAGCAGCGCCGAGGCCGCCGCCGAGGTGGTGTCGGCGATCGAGGCGAAGGGCGGGCTGGCGTTCGCGATCGGCACCCGACTCGGGCGGCCGGGCGACGCGCGCGAGCTGTGGCAACGCTTCGACACCGAAATCGCAAGGTACGCCGACACTTCCGGCGTCGACATCATCGTCAACAACGCGGGCGTCGCCGTCTACGGCACCATCGACACCGTCACCGAGGACGACTTCGACGAGGTGTTCGCGGTCAACGCCAAGGCGCCGTTCTTCCTCCTCGAACACGGCCTGTCCCGGCTCCGCGACGGCGGCCGCGTCGTCAACGTCTCCTCCGGCGCGGCCCGCATCGCCACGCCCCTGACCATCGCCTACTCGATGACCAAGGGCGCGTTGAACACCTTGACCCGCACGCTCGCCCTGGAACTCGGCCCGCGCGGCATCACGGTGAACGCGGTGGAACCCGGCATCGTGCGGACCGACATCACGCCCTGGCTGGCGGACGCGGAACTCGGCGCGCAGGCGGCCGGGTGGGCGGCCCTCGGCCGCGTGGGCGAGCCGGACGACATCGCGGGCGTGGTGGCGTTTCTCGCCTCGCCGGACGCGAATTGGGTTACGGGACAATGTGTCGACGCCTCGGGCGGGCTGCTGCTCGGTCCGGTGGTGCGCCGGGGCTGAGCGGTCAGGCCGAGTCGGGCACCGGCTCGTGGCCCGGCGCGCCGTCGGTGCGGCGCTGTTCCTTCATCTCCGCCTCGAAGATGTGCCGCACACCGTCGGCCAACTCCTCGCGCGCGGCGCGCTCGAGCGAGCGGAAGGTGGACCAGTAGCCGTCGTCGAACTCCTCGACCACCTGGAAGGTCCAGCGACCGTCGAGCACATTGAGGCCGATGAGGTCGGTGCGCACGCGCTCGGCCCATCCGTCGTGGCCCGCCTCCGCGAGCAGGTCGGCGGCCTCCGACAGGGCCAGATCGGCGCCGCCGATGAGCTGGTGCAGCGAATACAGATGTCCGCGAGCACGTTCCACGAACTCCAGGGCCTCGGACAGTTTGCCCAGCCCGCGCACCGTCTCGTCCGACACCCCGTCCGGGCGCGCGCTCACCGAGGACTTCGCCGTCGGCCACTCGTCCATCGTTCGCCCTCTCTGTAGGCAATCTCTCGGCTACCGCCGATGTTCCCGGAACCGGACGGGCCAAACCCGGCGCGGGTCAGCGCCTTTCGCGGCTCAATGGCAGCCGGTCAGCGTGGTCTCGGCCAGCTCGTCCACGAGATCGTCCACCCGTCCGCGGCGGGCGAGGGCGCGCGCCTGCCGCTGCGCGCCGTTGCCGTCGGCGAGGACCGATCGGATCGTGGTCTCCACGAAGTCGCGTTCGCCGCAGCGGTCCAGCACCGGCCCGACGTGGTCGACGAGTTCGCGCACGCGTTCGGCCATCGGGCGCAGGCCGCCGTCGGCGGGATCCATGCTGTCGCCATCGAGTCCGGTCCGCGCCGCCTTCCAATAGGCCGCGCGCAGCAGTTCGGGGGAGACGGCGGGCGCGGCGTGGTTGTGCCGCACGGCTTCTCGCGCGGTGACCACCAGGCCGCGGACCAGACTCGCCAGCAACGCGGTCTCGGTGACGGTGGCGGGCACATCGCTGACCCGGACCTCGACGGTGGGGAACGAGATCGACGGCCGCACATCCCAATAGATCATCTTCCGATCCAGGATGACCCCGGCCGCCAGCAGCACGTCCACATGGGTGTCGTACTCGTTGCCGGAGGTGAAGTACGGCGGCGGCCCGGCGCTGGGCCAGCGGTGCCACAGGATGTTGCGCCAGCTCGCGTACCCGGTGTCGCGGGTGTGGTGGACCCGCGAGTTCGCCGTCAATGCCAACAGCACCGGCAACCACGGCCGCAGGAAATTGCTCACCTGCACGGCGACCTCGCGATCGGGCACCTCGACGTGGACGTGGCACCCGCACACCACCTCCTCGCGCGCGAGCAGCCCGAAGGAGTCGCCGATGCGGCGGTACCGATCCGAGGCGGTCAACGCCACCGACGACGGATCGGTCGGGGAGACGCCCGCGGCCAGGGCGATCGTCCGGTTCTCCTTCGCCGCCGCCGCGACGTCCCGGCGCAGGCGCCGCAGCTCGTCCAACAGGTCCTCGACGCCGCGATGCACCCCCGTCGCCGCCTCCACCTGGCAGCCGGACAGCTCCAGCTGGAGATCCAGGCCCATCCGCTCGGCCGTGCGGGCCACCGCGCGATTGCCCGAGACCGGTGACCCGGTCTCGCAATCGAGCAGCAGGTACTCCTCCTCGACCCCGATGGTCGGCATGAACTCGTTCATCCCGAACGATCTACCCCGCCCGCGCCGAACTATGTTCGCCGCTCGAATGCTCGGGTCCCGGTCGGTGCGGGTCGATTCACTGATAGGACGGGTCGACCCACGGGCCTATCGATCGGGAACGCACCGGTTCGATGAAACGCGGCGCGAGGGTTTGCGGAAAGTCGGGCCCCCAGTTGCGCGGTCGGCCGGACATGACCACCGCGGGTTCGTCGGTGTACCAGTCGACCAGATCGGCGTCGGAGCGGATGATCCAGGTGCAGCCCTCCTCGGCGTCGGCGGTGAAGTCGCCGTGCCGGATGAGCGCGGGCCGCCAGAAATACGTTCCCGGCCACATCCTTCCGTAGTTGTAGTCGAACCCACCCGCCAGGCAGTACGCCTCCTCGCTGCACGGATGATGGGCCAGCGGCTCCTCCCGCCACCCCGGCTTCGCCTTGATCAATCGGGTGTAGAAGCCGGTCTCCGGATCGCGGTACAGCAGTTTGATGTACAGCCCCGGCACGGGAGTACCGCCGAGATCGAACCGCATCGGACTGCCGTCCTTGACATCGATCCACGGCATGGCCGCCGCGTCGAGGACGAGGAAACCCCCGTCCCCGCCGGGGTCACTCCCGTCCGGTTCGAACCGCCAGTCGCCCTGCTCGCGGAACAGCAGGATCTCCGTGCCCTCGGTCACCGAGATCGCCGGTGTCCGAACGCCTTTGGGCGCCATCCAATAGCCCTCGGGGCCGAGGTCGGTGTCGCCGACGCGGATTCGGCCGGACAGCGCGAACCATTCGGTGTCGGCGTGGTGCGTGCCCGCGGGGCGGGACCAGTCGGTGGTGAAGCGCACCTTGAGCGAGGCCGAGCCGTCCTCCTCGTCGTAGCTGAGGTTGCGCTGTTCGGCGGAGCCGGTGGCGTGCTCGAATTCGGCGGGGTGCCAGAGCAGATCGCGTTCGTCGATGAGTTCTACATGCGGACGCATGGGGTCTCCTGAAGGGAGGAACAACTTTTCGCTACAAAATGTACTGCAAACTAGCAACCAAAACAACCTGTATCGTTTATTCTCGTGAACAGACCCGGACGACCGGCGGGACCCGCGACGGAGACGGAGGAACTGGTGCTCACGGCGGCGCTCGAACTCGTGCTCTCCGAGGGTGCGGGCGCCCTGACCGCGCAGCGCCTGCACGCCCGCACCGGCGTGGCCCGCACGACCATCTATCGGCACTGGCCCACCCCGAAAGACGTTCTCGCCGCGTTGATCTCGGTGGCCCCGCATCCGGCGCCGGAGCCCACGGGCGATCCGGTGGCGGATCTGCGGCGCGAGGTGGATCTGCTGTGTGATCGCCTGCGCGACAAGCCGGTCGGGGTGTTCCTGCGCGCGCTGGTGACCGCGTCGTCCGCCGATCCCGCGTGCGTGCCGTTGCGGCACCGCTACGTCATGGATCTGCTCGAACCGTTCCGCCGCACGCTGACCGCGATCGGGCTGGAGGGCCGCGAGCGGGTCGAGAACGCCGCGCTGGCGATCGTCGCGCCGCTGCTGGTGGACGTGCTGCTGCTGGATCGTCCCGTGGACCGCGAACGCGCGCACCGGGCGGTGGACGAGGTGCTGTCGAAGGAGTCGAGATGACCAATGTGGTGGGTCCCCGGGCCGTCTTCGGTGTGATCGTGCCCAGCACGAATACCGTTGTGGAACACGATTATTGGCGTGCCGGGCTGCCCGGCGTGGCCTATCGCGCGGGGTCGATGTACATCCCGGATCCGGTGATGGCCGACGACCGCGATTTCACCGCCCTGCTCGGCCAGATCCGCGCGTCCATCGACACCGCCGTGCGCGACGTGCTGACCGCCGAACCCGATCGCATGGTCATGGGCATGTCCGCGGAGACGTTCTGGGGCGGCGTCGCGGGCAACGCCGCCTTCGAACAGCGCCTGCGCGACCGCACCGGCCTGCCGATCACCACCGGGGCCGGCTCCTGCCGAGCCGCCCTGCGCGCCTTGGGATGTCGCCGCATCGCCGTCTTCTCGCCCTACCAGCCCGTCGCCGATGTGGAGGTCGGCCGCTTCTTCACCGAGGCCGGGTTCGACGTCGCCGCGATCACCGGCCTGCGCTGCCCCACCGCCATGGCCATCGCCCGCGTCACCCCCGAGCGTATCCGCGACACCGTCACCGCCCTGGACGCTCCCGACGTCGACGCCATCGTCCAGGTGGGCACCAACCTCTCCTTCGTCGCCCAGGCCGACCGCCTGGAGAGCGAACTCGGCAAACCCGTCATCGCCATCAACGCCGCCACCCTCTGGCACGCCCTGCGCGAGCACGGCATCACCGATCGCGTCGAGGGTGCGGGACGCCTCCTGCGCGAGTACTGACCGGCCGCGCGCGCCTGGGTCAGGAACCGGACAGGACCTGGGCGCCCGGGGCGGCGGCCACCGCACCGATGGCGGCGGGGATCGTGCCCGCGGTGGTGGGGGAAGCCGCGGTGGGGTAGAGGTCGGGGGTGACGTCGCCGGAGAAGAAGTCGTCGGCCCAGCCGACCGCGAGCCGGTGCAGTGCGGCGACATTCGCGGGTTGCGGTGTGCCGCAGAGCAATTCGCCCACCGCGTCGGAACTGCCGCCCTCGGCGTCGGTGTGGGCCCCGCCGGTGAGCAGCACGCCGACGAACGGCCGGTGCAGGTGGGCGCGCAGCGCGGCCGTTCCGCTGCCGAAGTTGTTGCACCAGGACGGCGGACCGGAGACGGTGAGGATAGGCAGCGGGGTGGGGTCGAGCCCGGCCAGGGCCCGGTCGGTGTTCTCGCCCAGGAAGGATTTCACCGGGTCGAGCAGGACCAGCCCGCGCAGCCCGGCCCACACGCCCGGGGCATTGGTGCGGAGGTGGTTCGCCACGTACTCGACGACCTCGCCGCCCGCCGAATGCCCGACGAAGACGAACTCCTTCGGGATCGCCGGAACCTCCCGCCCGGGTCCGACGGCGGCGGCCAGGCTGACGCCGAGGGCCCCGGTCGGGTCGCCGGACAGCAGCGCGGCGACATTGTCCAGGAAGGCGGTGTTGTCGCCGAGGTTCTGCATGGTGCAGCCGGACAGGTTCACGAACGGCAGGCTCGGCGCGAATACGAGGTATCCGGCATCGGCGAAGGTCCGGGCCAGGTCGGCCACATTGGCATTCGTCCGGGCGAACCCGTGTTGCAGCCAGATCAGCCCGCGCGGCGGCCCGGCGGGCAGGTACCAGTCGGCGCTCTGCCGCAGAACGTCTGCGGCGCACGGGATCTCGACGGAGCCGGGCAGGGCGTCGGCGGCGGCCGGGCTGGTGGACAGGGCGAGTGCGGCGGCGGTGGCCAAGGCGGCCAGGACCGGTCCCTTCGGGCGCATGGCGACTCCGGAAGCAGGGCCGTTTCCACTGATGGAATGGCGTTTCATAAGGTTGTGAACCTCCATTAGCGCCCACGGCGGCCCCGCTGTCAACTCGAAACCGGTCGGCGTTCGGGCTGGACAACGGGGCTTCACGCCCATTACGTTCCCCATAGGGAAACAATGTTTCGAAATCTTGGGAGGGCCGGTGCGATCGGCGCTGTACGTTCCCGGCAATCGTCCCGAACTGTTCGACAAGGCCCTGGCCGGTCCGGCCGACGTGTTGCTGCTCGACCTCGAGGACGCGGTCCCGCTGCCGGACAAGGCGGCCGCCCGTCGCGAGGTCACGGCCTGGCTGCGCGCGACGAACGTTGCCCCCCAACGCGTTTGGGTCCGGGTGAACTCCGGTGAACTCGCCGCGGAGGATCTGCGCGCCGTGGCCGCGGCGGGGGTCTCGACGGTGTGTCTGGCGAAATCCGAATCCCCCGAACAGATCCGGGCCGCCGACGCCCTCCTGAGCGCTCACGAACCCCGCCCCGACTCCGTCGCCGTCTGCGCCCTGCTGGAGAGCGCGGCGGCCGTGCTCGCCGCCCGCGAGATCGCCGCCGCCCCCCGCGTCCGTCGCCTGCAACTCGGCGAGGCCGACCTGCGCGCCGACACCGGCATCGACCCGGGCCCCGACGACCTGGAACTCCTCGCCATCCGCACCGGGATCGTCCTCGCCAGCGCCGCCGCCGGAATCGCCCCGCCCCTGGCCCCGGTCCGCACCGACCTCGCCGATCCCGAGGCCCTCCGCGTCACCACGAAGGCATTGGCCCGCATGGGTTTTCGGGGCCGCGCCTGCGTCCATCCCGCCCAGGTCCCCATCGTCAACGACGTCTTCACCCCCGGTCCCGCGCGTTTGGCCGCCGCACGCGCTCTCGTCGCACGCTTCGAGAACGCCCGGGGCGCGCCCGTGCTGGACGAGCGGGGCCGCATGATCGACCTCGCCGTGATCCGCGCCGCCCGTCGCCTGCTCGAGGATTGACCGTCAGTGGTCGCGCAGCAACGTGCCCGCCCCCTCCACCCGATCGGCGATCCCGTTGTCCCGCAATGCCATCCACCACGTCGCCGCGTTGATCGCGATGACGGGCTTGCCCAGCCAGCGTTCGGCCTCGTCGGCCAGGCGGACCATGGACAGGTTCGTCCCGCACTGCACGAGCGCGTCCACCCCGTCCCCGTCGACCGCGCGCAGCGCGGCCCGCAGTTCGTCCTCGGTGACGTGGGCGATGGAAACGGCGGTGGGGCAACGCAATCCCTCGATGGCCTTCACCTCGAAGCCGAGTTCACCGAAGAACCGCACCACGTTCCGGTCGCCGACGGCCTGGTAGGGCGTGACGACGCCGATGCGTTCGGCCCCGAACAGTTCCAGCGCGCGCCGGCACGCCTCGGCCCCGGTGGCGACCTCGAGGCCGGTCAGCTCGTGGATCTGCGCGACGAACCGGCGATTGCCCTCGACGCCGCCCCAGAAGGTCTCCGCCGACATGCCCATGACCATGTAGTCCGGCTCGCAGGTGAGCACCCGCTGGCAGGCGGCCGCCAGTTCGGCGCGGATCTGGTCGAGCAGCCGGTCCATGCCCGCGTCGTCGCTCATATCCTGGTCGCGAATGTGGATGCGGCCGAAGTGCGCGGTGACCCCGGGCACCCCCATCCGGGCGAAGTCCGGTTCCACCACGGTATTGGTCGACGGGGCGAGCACCCCGAATTTGGCCCGCCAGCCGAGAACGTCAGGCATCGGAACCCTCCTTGTCGAAGACGTGTCGATCGCGGAACGGGGCCAGCGCGAACCGGCCCACGATCTTGGGACCGGTCAGCCAGCGCACGTGCGCGCCGTTGCGGGCCCGCGTGACCGCCCGCTCGGCCAGCCACGGCGCCACCGTGTCCACCCGATCCGCGAGAATGTCGAAAACCCTTCGGGCGCGCGCCCATTCGGCGGGATCGGCGTAGCCGTGGCTGAGCAGGTCGGTGGCGACCATGCCCGGACTGAGCAGGCCCACCGACACCCCGGCGGGCGCCTCCCGCGCCAGCGCCTCGGTCAGATAGGTGACCCCGCGCTTGCTGGTCCCGTACACGGCCAGCCCCGGCACCACGCGCCCGTCGCTGCCCAGCCCCTCCATGTTCCAGATGTGGCCACCCCCGGCCTCGGCCATACCGGCCACCGCGACCGCGCACCCGTTGATCACCCCGAGCAGGTTCGTCCGCACCACCGCCTCGACCTCGTCGACGGGCAACCGCCACAACGGGTTCCGGGCGTGGCCGATCCCGGCGTTGTTGATCCAGATGTCGACCGAGCCGAACCGGTGCACGGCCGCGTCCCACAGCTCCCGCAGCTGCGCGCGGTCGGTGACGTCGGCGGCGCGGACCAGCGCCTCGCCGGGCAGCTCCTCCCGCACCCGCGCCACCCGCCGGGAGTCGCTGCCGCACACCGCGACCCGATGGCCCCGATCGAGCAGGGCGCGCGCGACGCCGAGCCCGATCCCGCGCGTGCCGCCGGTCACGACGACCGTGCTCACGACCGCTCCAGCACGCCGTGCAGCACCGCGGTCAGCGCGTTGTGCTCGAACAGCTCGTACACCACTGCCAGCGTCGACCCCGCGCCCATGCCCGGCTCCGCGTCGATCATGAACTCCCGTCCCAGCATTCGCCGTCCGTCGGGCAGGTGCAGGCGCGGATAGCTCGCCCGGCCGTAGGCGGTCGCGTTCCCCCACAGCCCCGGCCCCTCGTGGAACCATCGCGTGCCGTCCCGCCGCACGCCGGCGCGGACGTCCAGCTCGACCTCGCCCGTGAGCGAGAGGTGATGGTCGGCCGTCAGCAGCCCGGTCGGCGTCACGTCGAGGACCATCCGCGCGCCGCCCCGCGGCCGCTGATCGGCCCCCCAGACCTCGAGCTCGCCGCGATACCGGCTCCGGTCCTTGGTCGGCAGCACGAAACAGGCCGCGCCGCACCGGGTCTCGGTCTCGACGCGCTCGTCGACCAGCTCCGGGTCCCGGGTGTACACGCCATTGAACACCCCGACCATGGCGGGGCCCTGGTACAGCACCGACGAGTACACCTGGGTGTCGCCGAGGGTCTGATTCCAGGTGTTGAGCGACACCTGCCATCCGGGTCCGTAGTAGTGCGCGTCGACGAATCCGCCGTAGGGCTGACCCGCGCCGTAGAAATCCGGCCCGGTGTAGAGGCGGTCGGCGTCGGAGTCGACCACGCCGAAGGCGAACGGCGCCCCGAGCGCGAACCGCGCCGCCAGCGGCCCGCCGCCGCTCAGCCCGCCGTCCATGTAATAGGTGGTGACCCCGTCGGCGAACACCGACGAGCGGCGAATGTCCTCGAAGCCCAGCCAGGTTCCCGCGGCGTCGAACAGCGAGGGCCGCCCGACCCATTCCCCCGCGATGCGCCGCTGCCACACGCTCGGGGCGGGCGAGGCGGTCACGACAGCAACTCCCCGCGCACCCGCTCGGCCTGTTCCGCGCCGAGCAGCCGGGTCACCTGCGCCCACACCGGATCCACCCGCGGGCTGAACAGGTTGGCCCGATTGAGGCGATCACGCGCGGCGAGGTCGATGTCCACCGGGGGAACACCCTTGTCCACCAGCGTGAGCCAGTGCCGCAGATACTCCTCCACCGTCCCGCCGAGTTCGCCGAACGCCGACTCGGTGGCGCGGCACACCACCATCCACGGCGACATCATGGCCCGCTGCCGGGGCCCGACCGCGGCGGGCGAGACCCCCTCGATCCGCCAGGCCGCCTCCAGCAACGGCGTGAGCGGCAGGAAGGCCGCGTCCAGATAGTCCAGCGACACCGCCAGATCCGTCCGGGGAATGAGATCCAGATGCATGGCGAAGTAGCCGTTCGCCGCCACCGAATCCAGCGTGAAATGCGGAATCGCGCTGTCGCCGGGCAGGAACGCGAAGATCATGTGACTGTCCAGTCCGATCGGCGGGACCACCAGATCGACGGTCACCACCTTCGCCAGCGGATCACCGCGCAACACCCGCAGCCGCCCGACCGGATCGGGCGACAACTCGCCGGTCAGCTCGAGATCCACGGCGACCGCGAGATCGTATGCGGCGGTGATGGTTTCGACGGTGCGCTCACACAGCGCGGCGGGCAGGCTCATCGCGGTTCCCCTCCGGTCCGGGCCTTGTGCACCCACGCGCTGGCCAGCTCCGGATTGTCGCGGCGCGCGGGGGAGGCGATGACGGTGGCGGTCCGGCGCGGCGCGTCGCCGGTGACGATGTCGTCGTCGCCGACCCACCAACCCTGTTTGCGCAGCTGCGCGCGGCGGCGGCGGTAGGCGACCTGGAGCGCGTCGCTGCGCACGTGCAGTTCGTCGGACAGATCGAACGGAAGCAGTTCGGGCCGTTGCGATTCCACGATCGGCCGGTCCTGCAACAGGATCTTCTCGATGCGCTGGCGGGTGTTGCCGTCGGCCCAGGATCCGGTGAAGAAGTTGCGGTAGCCCAGGATCTTGATCAGCGTCCGCTCCTGCGACAGCGGGATGTTGAAGTCGTAGAGGATCAGATCCCCGATCGGCAGCCGCACATGCAGTTTCACCAGGTTCGGCAGGTACCACCCGTTGGTGACGGTCACGTACTCCGGCCGCGGCCGCCGGCGCGACAGCAGCCCCCACAGGCCCTTCGGCGGCGGCGGGCTCAGCAGGATGTCCGCCTCGGCCGACCAATCCGTCTGCCGCACACCGAAATCCGGGATCTGCGGTTTGGCCGGATTCCCGAACGAGGTGCCGTGCACGAACGGCGTATGCGCGGCGTCGACCACATTCTCCAGTGTCCGTTCGTAATTCGCGTCGAGGACCATCTCGTACTGCACGGCCGTGAAGCTCGCGTCGTCGTGCTCGGGGATCGCCGGGATCGGCGGCCGGTCCGCCTCGGGCAGATCGCCGAGGAACGCCCACACCATCCCGTACCGCTCGGTGGTCGGATAGGCGTCCACCCGGGCCTTGCGCGGAATGGTCCGCTCCTCGGCATTGGCCGGAATCCGTACGCACGCGCCGTCGGTCCCGTACTGCCACCCGTGGTACGGGCAGGTGATGTGATCGCCGGTGAGGCTGCCCATCGACAGCGCGCCGCCGCGGTGTACGCACAGATCCGACAGGCACACCGCCGCACCGGATTCCGTGCGGTACAGCACGAAATCCTGGCCCAGGCACGTCACGCGCCGCGGCGTGCGATCGACGCGATCGGCGAATTCCACCGCGTACCAGAAGTTCTTGAGCATGACGGGCGATCTCCTATCGTCGCTTCAGCAGCACGCCGTCGTCGAAGGCGTTCAGCTCGTCCCGCGCGGCCGCCGAGCCGAGCAGGTGGGTGCGCAGGAACGCCGATGTCAGCCGCGCGAAGGGGGTCAGGGCCGAGGCGTCCGCGGGCCCGTCGAGGAAGGCGCGCGCCGCGGTCGGGTCCGCGTCCGCGATGCCGAAGTGGTTGGCGCCGGGCACGATCGCGAGCAGATGCTCCCCGTCGGGCAGCGCCTCGTCGAAGGTGCGCCGCACCGGATCGGGCCGATCCTCGCCGTCCTCGCCGTACCGGTCGGCGCTGCCCCGGATGACGCCGTCGTTGGTGCCCACGCCCAGCAGCACCGGGCACGTCACCTGCGCGGGCAGGACCGTACCGGGATCCCAGCCCAGCATGGTCGCCACCATGGTGTGTGCGCCCCACGCGAACACCGCGCCCACGGCCGGGAAGTACCGCGCCGACTGCAATGCCACCGTCCCGCCCGCCGAATGCCCGCCCAGGCCGACGCGTTCGGTGTCCAGCGCGCCGGACAGCGGCCCGGCCGCGTTCAATGCGGCGACCGCGTCGAGGATCGTGCCGATGGTCGGACAGGTGGGGCGGCTGCCGTAGGTCTCGGGCCGCGCCGCCGCCAGATCGACGCCGGGCGTCAAACCCATTCGGCCGCCGAACAACTCGGCCACGCGATCGAAGGTGACGACCACGAACCCGGACTCGACCAGCGCGGTGGCGAACCGGCGATAGCTGTCCTGCGCCACGTTCACCCCGGGCAGGAACAGCACCACCGGATACGGCGCACCGGCCGGATCCGGGGCGAACACGCCGGTGAGCCGCTCGGTGTCGTCCCCCGACACCGCCGCCGGATAGTAGACCTTCAGGTGGGCGGTGTCGAAGGGCGCGACGCCGTCGGTGCGGGCGGACCACCACAGGGATCGGACGACGGTCACGCGCTCGGCCTTTCCAGCACCCGGTCGCCGCCCCACAGGGCGCGCACGAGGCGGTCGGTGAGCTCGTCGCCGAACATGCGGCGGCCCATGACGTTCGCGGGATCGCGTTCGGCGATATTGCGGCGCACGGCCAGATCCCGCGCCGCCAGCGGCGCCCGCTCGCCGGGCGCGACCGGTTCGGCCGCGTCCACCCAGCCCAGCCAGCGGTCCACGCGGTCGGTGAGCAGCGCTGCGACGGTGTCGAGATTGGCGCGGGTGGTGGGGAAGGAGTAGCAGTAGGCGGTGGGGGACAGGCTCGCCCGGATGAATCCGGTGCGGCTGGTGAACCACCGGAAGTCCGGGTGCTCGGCCTTGAACGTGAGCCACGGTTCGTCGGCGTCGAGGTAGTAGCGGTCGTAGTAGTCGGGTTCGCCGAGCAGATCCCCGCGCGGAATGGCGTCGATGTAGAACCAGCCCTCCGGCCACAGCAACAGGGCGCAGCCCAGATGCGGCACCCGGATCCGCGGGCCGAGCCAGGCGGTCAGGTGCATGTTCACGAAACCCGTACTCGGATCGCCGATCCAGGAGTGCACCAGCCAGTCGATCTCGGGCCCGGCGTAGGCGGCGAGCCGCCCCGACGGGCCGGTGCTCGGATCGCCGTAGGACTCCAGATCCGCGGTGGAGGGGTCGCGGTGCAGTTCGAAGCGTTCGCCGATGCGGTCGGCGAGGGTGCGCAGCAGGCGCTGCCACTCCTCGAAGGTCTCGGTCACGTCGGCGCGGGCGGTCGAATCGACCATCTCCTCGACGTGTTGGACGGTCTCGCTCATCGCAACTCCAGTTCTCTCGTCAGATTCGCCAGCGCGGCCGGTGGCCGTCCCGCGATCAGATCGGTGCCCCGGGAGACGGCGCGATTGACGGCCTCGGCGGGGTGGATCTCGGCGTGGACACGCGTCGCCCCGGGCGGGACGAGCGTGCTCTCCGGCTGGCTGATCACCCCGGTGAACGGTCCGCGCCACGCGGTCCACAGGGTGAAGTCGGGACTCAGGGCGTGGATCGCGCCGGCCAGCCCGCCGCGCGAATCCGATGCCGCCACAACCAGATTGAGCCGGTTCTCGGCGGCGCGCTCGGGCAGGCCCAGGGTCAGCTCCCAGTCCTCGGCGGGCGCGCAGCAGACCGCGGCGACATCGGCGTCGGCGATGGCGGCCAGCCGGAAGGTCTCCGGGAAGATCGCGTCGTCGCCGACCACGATCGCCAGCCGGCCCCAGGGCAGCGCGAACACGGTGAGTTCGGAACCGGTTTCGCGCAGCCACGGATGTCGCTCGGTGCGGTGCAACTGATCCTGCCGCCCGACGATCCCCTCCGCCGTGAGCAGCAGGCCGATGTGCCGGTCGTCCGCGCGCACCGTCAGCACCGCGTAGGCGTCCGAATCGCACAGCGCCGCAACCACATCCGTGACCGGTGCGGCGAGTTCGGGCAGCACGATCAGCCGCGCCCCGGCGGCGGCCGCCGCGGCGACCTCGGCCGCGTCGGCGACCACCGCCGCCTCCACCGACTCGGCCCCCGCGGGCGCGGTACGCCGCGCCGGCGCGGCCATCGGCCGATACAACTCGGGGCGACGGGCCGCGAACACGTCGGTCCCGTCGGGGCGGAGCTTGTCGTCGGCGGCGCTCACCTCGATGTCGGCGACCGCGAGCGCCTCGCCGGACACCGGCGCCTTGGCCACCACCGTGCCGTCGGGCGCGACGATCTGGCTCTCGCCCGCCCCGTGCAGCCGATCCGCCGGAACGCCCAGCCGGGCGGCGATATCGGGCAGCTGCGCCTCGGGGAGCAGCGGACCGACCTTGTTGGCGGCCACCACCCACACCTTGTTCTCCGCCGCGCGCACCGGAATGTGCAGATCCGCCTCGTCGGTGGCGAACGAGTTGAGGCTGTTGAGCAGCAGTCGCGCCCCGCGCACCGCGAGCGAACGGGTCACCTCCGAGATGACCCCCTCCATGCAGGCGTACATGCCGATGCGGCCGAGCGGGGTGTCCAGCACCGGCGAATCGGCAAGGCCGGGATCGAGGTGGTCGTTCTCCGCGCCCATGAGGATCTGCTTGTCCGACTCGCCGAGAAGTTCACCGCCCGGACCGAACAGCAGGCTGGTCGCCGTGGTGCGCCCGTCCGGCCGGGCGAGGGTGACGCCGAGTTTGACGAACATCGCGTGCCGCGCGGCGCGTTCGGCGATGGCGGTGAGGAAGAAATCCCCGGGCACGCAGGCCATTCTGTGCGCGTGGGCGCGGTCGGCGTACCACGATAGGTGGTTACAGAACTCGGGCAGGACCACCAGCTCGGCCCCGGCCGCCGCGGCGGCGTCGATCATCCGGAGGCAGGCGTCCAGATTCCGGGCGACATCGGTGCCCGAGGCGAGTTGCGCGGCCGCGATCCGGACCATGGGCGTCACCTCCTCTCCTGTGTTTCGGAGAACGAAACAGCGTTTCCTGTTAGTCGTGATTCTGTACCCGGGCCGTCGATCTGTCCAGCGATCCCCGAGATCCGTCCGGTTCCCGACCGATCCTGAATCGAGCGTGTTTCCAGGTAGTTACGGTCGCGTCCCGCCTTGACGCGGGTGGGTGCGCCGGGTTCAATAGGGCAACTGTGAAACTCCGTTTCCTCTAGAGAAACGGATGCCGAAGATAGGGATGGCGATCCGATGCGCATCCGAATCGATCCGGGGCCGAGTCCGGCCACCTCCGACACGACGGCTGAATCCAGCTGTCCCGCACCGCATTCGGCGACGCCGAGCGACTGGTCCGCGGTGGCGGCCGGGGTGGGCGCGGGGCCGGTGGCGGGCATCGCCCTGGTGTTGCTGGCCAAGCCGCTGGCCGGGGTGGCGGGGATTCCGGGTGTGGTGAGCCTCTACCTCGCGGTGACGGCGTTCGTGCTGGCGGGCGGGACGGGCGCCGCGATGCTGCTCGTGCGGCGGGGCGTGCCGCGGCTGTTCCGCGCCGGGTGCGGGCTGCTGGCGGGGGTGGGCCTGGTGACGGCCGGTTCGGGGCAGGCGGTGGCGGCCTTCGCGGTCGGCGTGCTCGTGACGGGGGCGGCGACGGGGCCGTTGCTGATCGCGGGTCGGGTCGCGGTGCTGACCGGCGAGCGGGCGGTGGGGATCTGGTACGCCGTCATGGCGGCGGGCCTGGTGGGCGGCTCGGTGCTGGCCGGGGCGTGCGCGCGGCATCCGGGATACGCGTTGTCGATCACCGGCGCTGTCGTGCTGGTGACCTCGATTCCCTTGGTGATAAACGGTTTTCGACGAAAGACACCGTGCCGGAATCCGGAACGCGCGACCGTGCCGTGGCCGTTTCTGCCCGCCTACCTCACCGCGGGAGCCGCGGCCGGGCTGGTGGTCCTGCCGACCCTGCATCTGCTGCTGTTCCGCTGGAATGTGCTCGACGCCGAACAGTGGCGATGGCTGGCCCTCGCCGCCGCGCCCGCGCCGCCGCTGGTCCTGCCGCGCCGCCGCTCCGGAGCGGTCGCGCCGCTGCTGCTGCTCGCCGCCGGGGGAGCGGTCCTCATCGCGACGGCCCCGGGCGTGTGGACCCTCGTCGTCGGACTCGCCGTGACTGTCGCGGCGCTCGGGCGAGCCCTGGCCGCGCTGGACGATACGGCGTTGGCGGGGGCCGGGATTCGGGTCTCGGCGGCGACCGCGCTGGCCGGGTCGGCGGGCGCGCTGACGGGACTGGGGACGGCGGCGGGGCTGAGCCGTTGGTGGGGAACGGGTTCGGCGCTGACCGTGGGCGCGGCGCTGGTGGCCCTCGCCGCGGTCGCCGCCGACCGGCTGATCGGAAGGACATCATGAGATACCGAATCGGCTGCCTCCTCGCCGCACTGCTCGTCCTGCCCGGACGCGCCGACGCCGCCCCGGACGAACCCGCGAGCCTCCAGGTCAGCGCCGCCCAGGGGCTTACTGACGGACAACGGATCACCGTGCGCGGCAACGGCTTCCGGCCCGGACTGGCGGCGGTCGCGGTCGGACTGTGCCGGGAGAACTTCAGCAACGGGCTGCGCGACTGCGATCTCGACGGCGGCGCGACATTCGTGAACATCGGCGACGACGGCACCTTCCCCGTGGTCGAGCTCATCGCGCATCCCACCTTCAAGCAGATCGACTGCACGGCGCAGCGCTGCGTGATCGCCGCCGCGCCGCTGCCCGGCACCGAACCGCCCGCCGTCATCGCGGCCAATTCCGCGGCGGTCGCGGTGGACTTCGCCGGTTCGCACCTGCCCTCGGCCACGGCGGCGCCCGTCGCGGTGGCCGCGCCCCCGACCGACACCCGCGGTCCCTCGACGCCGCTGTGGTCGCTGACCGCGGCGCTGCTGATCGTCCTCGCCGCCGTCACCCTCGCCGATCGGCGGCGTCGGCTCTGACCCACCGTTTCGGGAAATCACCAGGAGGAAAACATGATTCGAACCACGATCCGTTCCGGGATCTTCGCGGCCGCGGCCGTCACGGCGGCCGTGACCGCCGCCCCGGCACACGCCTACGCCGACCTGTCGCTCAGCGCGAGCGACGGCGTCTCGGCGGGGCAGACCATCGGCGTGAGCCTGTCCGGGCTCGACGCGAATCTGGACTCGGTCGCCGTCGGCCAGTGCAAGGCGCAGGTCTCCGGCCCCGCCGACTGCAATCTGGCCGGCAGCCTGCTCGGCAAGGCCGACGCCGACGGCGTGTGGCAGCCGCGCGGCGGCAGCGCCGTCACGCTGGTCGGATCGATCGGCGGGGTCGACTGCGCCGCCGCGCCGGGCGCCTGCGTCATCGCGGTCACCAGCCTGACCGATCCCGGCAACATCCTCACCTCCGTCCCCTTGACCTTCGGGTAGACCATGCGATGCACCGCTGTCCGCGCCGCCCTCGGCGGCGCGCTCCTCACCGCGCTGGTCGCCACGGCGCCCGCCGCCTCCGCGGACCCGCTGCTGCGACCCGGCCAGGTCGACAATGTGACCGTGGGGCAATCGGTTTCGATCGCCCTCGACGGCCTGCCCCCGAATATGCCGCAGGTGGCGGTCGGCCAGTGCAAACCGCGGATCGCCACCCCGGGCGACTGCAACCTCACCGGATCGCTGCTCGGCAACGCTGACGACAAGGGCGTGTGGCGGCCGATGGCGGGCGCCACCGTGACCCTGGTCGCGGACGTCGGCGGCGTCGACTGCACCGCCGCCCCGGGCGCCTGCACCCTCGCCGTCACCAGCCTGGTGAATCCCGCCCAGATCCTCACCTCGGTACCCCTCACCTTCGGCCACGGGGCGACCGCGACACCGACCCCCGCCGCGACCGCCGCCGCGGAGAAATCGGACGACTCCGACTCGACGCTGCCGATCGTGATCGGGGTGATCGTGGCGGTCGTGATCCTCGCGGCCGTCGTCGGCCTGATCCTGGTGCGCCGGAGCCGATCTCGATGACCCTGACGCACGTGGTCCTGATGAAATTCACCGACCGCGCCGACGCGCGTGAGGCCGCCGAACTCCTCGGCGGCCTCCCCGCCCGCGTCCCCCAGATCCGCATCCTGCACCTGGCCCTGGACGAACTGGCCACGCCGGTCTCCTACGACCTCTGCCTCACCACCACCCACGACTCCGAAACGGAATTGACCGGCTACCAAGCCCATCCGGCCCATCGCGAGGTCGCCGCGTGGCTCGCGCCCCGGCTCGCCGCCCGCGCGGTGGTGGACTATCGCGGCTGACGCCGGGGCTCAGGGCTGGGGGTACGCGCGGGCGGGCATCCCGGCGCCGCCCGGGCGGAAGGCGGCGGGGGCGTGGATCACGGTGGTCTGCACGTACTCCCGGAAACCCTCGTCGCCGTATTCGCGACCGTAGCCGCTGCGTTTGACGCCGCCGAACGGGGCGCGCAGGGACATGCCGGTGCGGTTGTGGGTGTTGACGAAGGTGAAGCCCGCCTCGAATCCGGCGGCGAAGGCGAACGCGCGATCCTCGTCGGCGGACCAGACCGACGCGCCCAGGCCCAGTTCCCCGGCATTGGCGCGGGTCAGGACCTCGGCCTCGTCCCGGTAGGTCAGCAGCGGCACGGCGGGACCGAACTGTTCGCGGCGGACGAGATCGGCGTCGTCGGGCAGGCCCATGACGAGCGCCGGGGCGACGAACCAGCCCGGCCCGCCGGGGCTCGGGGCGAGTTCGTGGACGCGGCCGCCGCGGCGGCGGGCGTCGTCGATCAGGGCCGTAATGCGTTCGGCGGCAGCGCGATCCACCACCGGTCCCATCGTCACCGACTCGTCCAGCGGATCACCCACGCGCAGCACACGTTTCGCGGCGGCCAGGTAGGCGTCGGTGAACTCGGCCGCCCGCGCGTGCGGGACGTACAGCCGCTTGGCCGCCATGCACACCTGCCCGGCGGTCGCGAACGAGGCGAGGACCAGCCGCTCGTAATCCGCCGGGCCGAGCGCGAAATCGTCGAGGAAGACGGCCGGATCGTTCCCGCCCAATTCCAGCACGACCGGTGTCAGCGCCCGCCCGGCCTCGGCCGCGATACTCGCCCCCGCCGCCTCGCCCCCGGTGAACGCCACCTTCCGCACGAGCCGATGCCCGGCCAGCGCCCGCACCACCTCCGGGCCCCCGTGCACCACCCGCACCCGCGGCAGCAGCTCCGCGAACCGGCTCACCGCGAGGGGCGCGAGCGGAGAGGGCTTGAGCACCACGGTGTTTCCGGCCGCCAGCGCGGGCCCCACCTTGATCGCCGCCAGAATGATCGGGGCGTTCCACGGCGTGATCGCCGCCACCACCCCGAACGGCCGCTGCCCCACCGTGATTCGGCCCTGCTCGTCATCGATGACGCTGTCCGCGCACAACTCCGGCGCCCGCGCGCACACCCACCGCAGATACGCCGCGGCGAACCCGATCTCCCCCCGGCAGTCCGCCACCGGCTTCCCCGACTCCCGGGCCAGCAGCGCCGCCAATTCCTCCCGCCGATCGTCGAGAACCACTGCGGCCGTGGCGATCTCACGCACCCGATCCGCCACGGGCACGCGGGACCACTCGCGAAAATCCTCGTCCGCCGCGGCCACGACCGCATCGATCTCCGCGACCGCCGTCGCCCGCACCCGCCCCACGATCTCTCCCGGCCGCGCCGGATTCGCCCGCTCGATCATGGCAGTCGCTCGGCTCCGGGAACTCGCAGGGTATCGATGAGGCAGGCACGGCGCAGATGGTCGCGGGCGGCGGCGGGATCGGCGGCCAACCGGCGGACCTGATCGCGAAAGGCGGTGAGATCGCCGCGCATTCGGCGATAGTTGGCGTCGCTGGTGGCCTGGACGTGTTCGACGGCGACGCGGTGCCGATGCGCCGCGGCGGCGTCCAGCCGGGATTCGGGAGCGCCCGACAGGACGTCGGCCAGCGCCTCGGCCAGGGTGACCGCGTCGTGGATGCCGCTGTTCATGCCCAGCCCGCCGAGCGGATTGTTGACGTGGGCGGCGTCGCCCGCGAGCAGCACGCGGCCGTGGCGGAACCGCTCGGTCACCCGCTGATGGACCCGGTACAGCGAGGCGTGCGACAACCGCCACGGCCTGCCGAGGTCGGCCACCTCGGTCAATCGTTCTGGGAGACGGCGTATTTCGGTCGCGTCGTCGATGTCGCCGGGTGTCGGCAGCAGCACCCGCCACTGTTCGGGCGTGCGCAGCAACACCATCCACTCGACCGGATCGAAGACGTAGTTGATCGGCGCGATCCCCGGCAGCGCGGCGGTGAGGTCCTCGTCGACCGAGGCCACCAGGAACCGCTCCGGATAGGTGGAGCCGTCGAACCCGGCCCCGACGGCCGCGCGCACGACCGAATGCGCGCCGTCCGCGCCGATCAGCCAGTCCGCCCGCACCCGGCCCCGCGTGGTCGACACCGTGACCCCGTCGCCGTCCGCGCGCACCCCCTCGACCCGATGCCCGAACCACACCTCGGCGTGAGCGGGCAAGGCGCGCAACAGGATCGGCGTGAGCGTGCTCTGCTCGCACTGCACCCGATAGGGATACGGCGTATCGTCCGCCAGCACCCCCAGATCGAGCGTGGCGACCGCCGCACCCCCGCGCTCGCGGTACTGGAACGTCGCCGCCACGATCCCCGCCGCGAGCAACTCCGTCACCACCCCGAGCCGCGCCAGCAGCTCCAGCGTCGGCGGATGGAACGTCGACGCCCGCGATTCGGCCGCCAGCCCCGCCCCCTGCTCGAGCACCGTCACCGCCACCCCGCGCCGGGCCAGGGTCAGGGCCGCCGACAATCCGACCGGCCCCGCCCCGGCCACCACCACCCGGGTCATGAGCCGTGCAGGGCGAACCGGCCCTCGACGCCCACCACCCGCGCGCCGGTGAAGAACCGCAACGTCTCCGCCGTGCCCTCCTCGCCGAGCCCGGACACCCCCCACGCCGGACGCGGGGTCATCAGGTGCAGGCTCATGATCGACGATCCGTTGACCTTCACCTCCCCGGCCCGGATCCGCTGCGCGACGGCCAGCGCGGACTCCTCGTCGCCCCCGCACACGTACGCCTCCAGCCCGTACGGCGTCGCGTTCGCCGCCGCCACCCCCTGCTCCACCGTCTCGTACCCGACCACCCCCGCGACGGGTCCGAACACCTCGTCGGCGAGATCGCCGTCCAGCAGCGTGGGCAGGACGTAGTTGCCGAATTCCGGTGCGACACCGAAACTTCGAGCCCCCGCGCCGAGCGCCCCGCGCACCGTGCGCACATGCCGGGAATGGATCAGCGGCCCGAACTCGGTCCCCTCGGCCAGCGGCGGCCCGATCCGCAAGGCCGCCAACCGTTTCCCCACCGCCTCGACGATCTCCGCGCGCCGATCGGCGGGCACGATCAATCGGCCCAGCGCCCGGCACCACTGCCCGTTGAGCGTGGTGAGCAGATCCGCCGCCATCCGCGCCGCGATATCGGTGTCCGCGTCGGGCAGTACGAGAAGCGGGTTGTTCCCGCCCAATTCGAGCTGACACGGCCGCAGCAGCGGCGCGGAGGCCGCGGCCACCGACCGCCCGCCGCCCACCCCGCCGGTGAACGACACCGCCTTGATCCGCGGATCCGACACCAGCCGCGCGCCCGTCGCCGGACCGCCCTGCACCAGCTGGAACATATCCCCGGGCACGTGGTCGGCGATCGCCTCGGCGAGCACGACCGCGCTGTAGGGCGCCAACTCGCTCACCTTGAGGATCACCGGGCATCCCGCCCCCAGCGCCCCGGCCACCTTGTGCGCGGCCATGGGGGCGGGCGCGTTCCACGGCACCAGGCACAGCGCCGGACCCAGCGGCAGCCGCAGCACCCGCACCCCGTCCCGATCCGAGCGCCGGGCCCCCGCGCGAATCTGCGCCGCCGCCAACCGGAACGCGCCGGTGACGATCGCGGTGAGCAGCCGGGTCTGGGCGATCGGCACCCCCGTGCTCGCCGCGTCCAGCTCCGCGATCCGGTCCAGCCGCGGCTCGAGCGCGTCCGCGATCGCGTCGAGGGTCTCCGGGGTGATCTCCGCCGCGGCCCGCTCGGCCACCGCCAGCGCCCGCTCCACCCGCTCCGGCGCGGTCGCCGCCGCCCGCCCCACGACCGCCCCGGTGGCCGGATCCTCCAGTGTCACAGCGAGATCCAGCTCGGGCGTGCCCCGCTCCCCGTCGACGAGATCGGTGATCGGCGGCAGTTCGACGGTCATGGGCGGCCCTCCGGCGCGGGGGTGAACAGCTCGTTGGCCCGGGCGTCGGTGACGATGCGGGCCACCTCGAGCATGCCGCGTTCGGCCGGAAACGTCATGACGAGTCCCATGGCCAGATCCCGCAGCGCCCGCCCCGCCACGCCGCTCATGGCCGAGGCCGATGTGCCGCCCGCCTTGAACGCCCCGAGCGCGACCTGGAAACACGCCTCGGTCACCGCGCCCTTGCCCAGCCGCCACTGCGCGAACACCTCCTGCTTCGACTTCAGCGGCGGCTCGCACGTCTCGATCGCCAGCTGATAGCGCAACCACAGATAGGCGGTGTGCAGCTGCCGCGTCATCTCGCCGATGATGAGCTGGTGCACGTCCGAGGAGGCGATGGGTTTCCCGGTGTCGGCGAACGTCTTTCGCGTGGTGGCGGTCAGCGTCTCGTCGTAGGCCCGCTGCGCGCACCCGGTGTAGACCGCGGCGATCGCGAGCTGATTGCCCACGAACGAGCCGCGGCTCATGCGCAGCATCTTGGTGAACGCCCCCGGCACGGCCAGCGCCTCGTCGTCGGGCACGAACACCTCCTCCAGCCGGATACCGTTGTTGGCGGTGGCCCGCATCCCCAGCCCGTCCCACGGCGCGCGCGTGTGCACGCCCGGCGCGTCGCGCGGCACGAAGAAGGTCGCCAGACCCTCGGCGGTGTCGTAGTTCTCCAGCTTCGCCGAGGTCAGGTAGTAGTCGGCGACGCCCGTGGCGCAGCCGAAGGACTTCTCCCCGGACAGGATCCAGCCCCCGTCCACCTTGCGGGCGGTGGTGGCGATGGTGATGTTCGCCTTCTCCGTCTTCACCGATTCGGAGGCGAAGTTGGCCAGCCACGCGCCGCTCGCCATCCGGGTCAGCACCTTCTCCGCGAAGGCGCGCACCACCGGGATCTCCGCGGCGTCGAACAGGCCCGCGTCGACCGCCTCCAGCGGCAGCAGTCCGCGCGAGGCGCTGGTGTTGTGGAAGAAGTACGCCAAAGCCGTTGACGGACAGGCGGTTCCCATCGCGAAGGTGGCCGCGGCCAGATCGCGCAACGAGCCGCCCAGCCCGCCGAACTTCTCCGGGACCACCAGGCCCAGCAGGCCCGCCTCGCGCAGCAACGCGACATGCCCGGCGGGGAAGGTGGCGGTGCGGTCGGCCTCCTCGGCGGCCGCGCGCAGGGCGGGGAGCACCGATTCGACCCGTTCGGCCCGTTCGCGTTCGGCGTCGGACATGTCCTCGACGAGCCGTTCGCCGATCATCGTGCTGGCAGAGGGTTCCACACCGGCCTCCGTTTCGATAGTGGAAACGCTGTTACGCTCAAGGTAACGTTGCCGCAGGTCCTCCGCAAGTGGGATGGTGTTTCCCCTAGCGAAATTCGCCGCCTAAACTGGCTGCGTGCCCGAATCCGAATCCGATACCCAGAGCCGTTCGATCGCGGCGGTCGAGCGCGCGATGGATGTGCTGCTGCTGTTCGGCCGCAGCGGCCGTCCCGATCTCGGCGTCACCGAGATCGCCACGGAACTCGACATCACCAAGGCCGCCGTGCATCGCATCCTGACCGCGCTGCGCAGCCGCGATCTGATCGTGCTGGAACCGACCACCCGCCGCTACGCGCTCGGGCACGCGGCGATCGCGCTCGGGCGCGCGTATCTCGCGCGCACGGATCTGCGGGTGATGGCGGCGCCGGAGCTGCGGCGGCTGTCGGCGGTGACGGGGGAGACGGCGACGCTGTCGATCCGGCGCGGCGACACCAGGATGTACGCGGATCAGGTTGTGCCGGACCAGGAATTGCGGATGGAGGTCGCCCTCGGACAGCCGTATCCGCTGTACGCGGGCAGCTCGTCCAAGGCGATCCTGGCCTTCCTGCGCAAGGAGGAGATCGACGAGTACCTGTCCCGGCACGAGCTGACCCCGCTCACCGACGCCACCATCACCAAGGTGCGGCGGCTGCGCGCGGAGCTGAAGGAGATCACCGAGCGCGGGTACGCGATCTCGTTGGGGGAGCGGCAGATCGGGGCCGCGTCGATCGCCGCGCCGATCCTCGACCACGACGGCTGTGTCGTCGCCGCCATCAGCGTGTGCGGGCCGTTGTCGCGCTTCGAGCCGCGGCTGCGCGAGTATGTTCCCGTACTGCTCAAGGCGGCCGGGGCGCTGTCGGCCCAATTGGGTTACAGCGGTTGATCTCCGGTGCGGCCGCGCTCACAGATGCGCGCCGGGTTTCAGCACGCCCAGCGCCGCCGCGGCCAGGACGCTGCCCCAGATCACCCAGACGTAGGGCAGGCAGCCGTTCACGCTGCCGCGCAGGACGCGTTCGACGCCGTCGTCGGAGCCACTCGACATCAGCCGTTCGAACGCGGACCCGAAGGGCCGCAGGGTGATTCGAATGCCGAGTCCGGCGGTGATGGCGACGGTGTAGAGCAGGATCTTGCCGCCCAGCCAGCGCGGATTCGTCGTCACCCCGAACGGTTCGTCGGCGATCAGCGTGTAGATCCCGGCGACGCCCATACCCGCGACGACCGCCAGCCGCAGCGCCAGATCGGCGCGGACCACGGCCGGGAAGCGGCCGTGGGTGCGATGCGCGGCGACGGTCAGCGCGAGCCACACGGCGGCGATCAGCCACACCGCGACCACGAACCACCAAGGGAACAAGGCGATTCCGAACGCGTGCGCGCCGTGCGGGTCGAGAGCCATGAGCGTGACGCCGCTGGGCAGGAACAGCACCAGGCAGATCCGCGGCGCCAGATCCAGTCCGCTCATGATCGCCAGCGCGGTGGCCCGCGCTGCGGGCGGGCGGGCCGGATCGATGACGTACCGGCTGGAGTAGAACACCCCCAGGTCTCCGCCCAGCCAGAAGACGAACAGCATCAGGTGCAGCAGGATCCACCAGCCGTGCGGATGCGGTCCCATAACGATATCCCTTGTGTCGGTGAGTGTTTCAGTCCAGGACCGCGAGCGCGGCGGCGAGGTCGACGACATCGGCGTACTTCGCGCCGAGGTCGAGCAGATTCGCCTCGTGCAGGCGGGGATCGCGGTCCCCGCAGGCGTCGGCCACGACCAGCGGGCGGAAGCCGTGTTGCAGCGCGTCGGTGGCGGTGGCGCGGACGCAGCCGCTGGTGGTCAGCCCGGCCACGCACAGCGTGTCGATGCCCTCGGCGGTGAGGGTGGCGGCGAGTGAGGTGCCGTGGAAGGCGCTCGCGTACTGCTTGGTGATCACGACCTCGCCCGCCGCCGGGGCGAGAGCGGGGAGGAACGCGCCCATCGGATTGCCCTCTTCGAAAGCGGCCAGCGCGGGCACCTTGCGCCGGAACAGGCCACCGTCCGCGGTGCCGGGCCGATAGGACACCCGGGTGAAGACGACCGGCCGCCCGCGCTCGCGGGCGCGGGTGACCAGGGCGAGGGCGGCGGCCACCGCGTCCTCGACCGGGGCGCGCAGCGGTGATCCGTCGGTGAGGTAGGCGGCGCAGACGTCGACCACCAGGACCGCGGGAGATCGGCCGGGGCCGAGGGTGGCGGCGAAGCCGTGACGGCGGTAGTCGTCGGCGAGATCGGACATGTCAGATCACGCCGCGGTCGGCCAGGGCGGTGAGCCGCTCGTCGTCCAGGCCGAGCAGCTCGCGGTAGACCTGGCCGGTGTGTTCGCCGAGTTCGGGGCCGAGATGCCGTATCGCGCCGGGGGTTTCGCTCAGTTTGGGGACGACGTTCTGCATGGGGAACTCGCCCAGTTCGGGATGGATCAGCCGCACGATCGCCTCGCGCGCCGCGAAATGCGGATCGGCGAACATGTCCCGCGCGGTGTAGATGCGGCCCGCGGGCACCCCGGCCGCGTGCAGGAGCGTGAGCAGCGGTTCGGCGGCCAGGGTGGCGGTCCAGGCGGCGATGAGATCGTCGAGTTCGGCCATGTTCTCCCCGCGCGCGGCATGGTCGGCGAACCGCGGCGCGGCGGCGAGTTCGGGGCGGCCCATGGCGGCGGCGAGGCGGCCGAACACGCTGTCCTGATTGGCGGCGATGAGGATCATCTCGCCGTCGGCCGTCGGATACACGTTGCTGGGGGCGACATTCGGCAGCACCGCGCCCGTGCGCTCGCGCTGATACCCGGTCAGCGCCCATTCCGGCAGCAGCGACTCCATCATCGCGAGCACCGCCTCGTAGATGGCCGAGTCCACGATCTGCCCGCGGCCGGTATTGCCGCGATGATGCGCCGCGGCCAGCGCGCCGATGGTCGCGAAGACCGCGGCCAGCGAATCACCCAGGGAGATACCGGTTCTCGCGGGCGGATGGCCGGGATCGCCGGTGATGTACCGGATTCCGCCCATGGCCTCGCCAATCGACCCGTATCCGGCGCGCGGGGCGTAGGGGCCGTGCTGTCCGTAACCGGTGACGCGCACCAGGATCAGGCCGGGGTTGTCGGCGCGCAGGGTCTCGTAGTCCAGCCCCCAGCGTTCCAGGGTGCCGGGCCGGAAGTTCTCCACCACGATGTCGGAGCGCGCGATGAGCGCCCGCGCCAGCCCCTGCCCCTCGCTCGTGCGCAGATCGCAGGTCACCGACTTCTTGTTGCGCGCCACCACCGGCCACCACAGCGAGCGCCCGCGTGGTTTCTCCCGCCCCCACTCCCGCATCGGATCGCCCCGGCCCGGGGACTCCAGTTTGATGACCTCCGCGCCGAGATCGCCGAGCAGCTGGCCGCAGAACGGCCCCGCCAGCAGCTGTCCCATCTCGATGACCCGTAGATCGGCCAGTGGTGCCGTACTCCGGTCTGCCATGCGGTCACTCCCTCTTCTGCCGCAGAATGGATACAATGTATCCCACAGCGAAACGTGTAACAAGATCGTACGCGGGAGGATTCGTGAACCCGATCGTCGTCGAGGTCGCGCCCAGGGACGGTGTGCAGAACGAGCCGAGGCTCGTGCCGACCGCCGCCAAGGTCGAGTTGATCCGCCGGTGTGTGGCGGCGGGCGCGCGCCGGGTGGAGGCGGTGAGTTTCGTGAGCGCGAAGGCCGTTCCGCAGCTGGCCGACGCGGAGGCCGTGCTGGCCGAGGTTCCGCGCGGAACCGGAATCGCCTATGCGGGACTGGTTTTCAACGAGCGCGGGCTGGATCGCGCGGTGGCGGCGGGAGTGGACGAGATCAATGTGGTGGTGGTGTCGACCGATACGTTCAGCCGCCGCAACCAGAACTGTTCGACCGCCGAGGGCATCGACCGCTGGACCGCGCTGGCCCGGCGGGCGGGGGAGGCCGGGCTGTGGCGGACCGTGACGATCGCGGCGGCGTTCGGCTGTCCGTTCGAGGGGGAGGTGCCGGAGGACCGGGTGCTGGAGCTGGTGCGGCGGGTGGCGGCGGCGGGTCCGGAGGAGATCGCCCTGGCCGACACCATCGGGGTGGGGACGCCCGATCGGGTGCGCCGGCTGGTGGCCGGGGTGGCGGCGCTCGCGCCGAACGCATTGGTGCGCTGCCATTTCCACAACACCCGCAATACCGGCTACGCCAACGCGCTCGCGGCGGTGGAGGTGGGCGCTCATGTGCTCGACGCGGGGGTGGGCGGGACCGGGGGGTGCCCGTTCGCCCCGGCGGCGACGGGCAATATCGCCACCGAGGATCTGGTGTACGCGCTGGACCGGATGGGGCTGGACACCGGACTGGATCTGGATCGGCTCATCGAGACGGGCCGGTGGCTGGGGGAGGTGCTGGGCGCGCCGGTTCCGGCGCTGTTAGGACGGGCGGGCAAGTTCCCGGCGTAGGGGTGCGGTGAGGTCGGTGAGGTCGTCGAGGCGGGCCAGGGCGTAGACGGTTTCGGCGAGGGCGTCGGCGCGTTCGCCGCTGAGTCGGCCCTCGGTGTTGAGCCGGAACTTGGTGGCGAGTTCGGTGGCGGACAAAGGGTTCTCCGGCCCGCCCCGGTTGGTGTCGACGCGCTCGGTGAGCGTGTCGCCGGTGCGCAGCCGCGCGGTGAGAACCGCGGGGAACTGGTGCGGAAAAATGCTGTCGCACAAGTCATCCGGGACGCAGCGGACCTTGGCGGCGAGCGCGAGCCGACGCGGATCGCGGGCGGCCGCGTCGGTGAAGTCCTCGTGGAACACGCCCAGCCCGCCCCCGCCCAGCAGCCCGGCGGCCACCGTGTACGGACCCGAAAACGCCGCGTGATAACCGGATTCGGGTTCGGCCTTGGCCGCGGGCGGTTCGCCGATGGTGCGCAATACCGGGGTGGGCGCGCCGAGTTCCAGCTCGACGATATCGCCGGGGTCGACGCCCCGCGCGCGCAACCGGATCGCCGCGTCGATGCCCGCATGGGTGAAGTGGTTGCACGGATACGGTTTGAAGAACACCCGGGGCAGCTCCCATTCGCTCCCCAGGCCCGCCGTGATCACCGCCAGGTCGTATCGGTCGTCGCAGAAGGCGCGCAGCAGACCGAATCTCCCCTCGATCACCGTCGGCGGCCCGGTCAGCCCCGCCCGCGCCAGCTCCGCCGCCGTCACCGCCGCGTGCGCGGCCCACCCGCAGTGCACCCGCTTCACCGTCCCCCCGGTGCGGTTGGCCTCCAGCAGCCCCGAGCCCATACTGGCCGCGATCCCCATCGCGTGCGCGATCCCCGCCGCGTCCAACCCCGCCAGCACGCCCGCCGCCGCGGCCCCGCCGACGGCCCCGCAGATCGCGGTCGCGTGCAGCCCGCGCTCGAAGAACACCGAATTGCGCAGCGTCCCATCGTATCCCGCCGACCCCAACCGCACCGTGATCTCCACCCCGATCCCCACCGCGTCGAGCAACGCGCCCCCACTCGCCCCGCCCGCCTCCGCCACCGCGAGCGCCGCCGGAACCACCGACGCCGACGGATGCAGGACCGACGGCAGATGCGTGTCGTCGAAATCGAGCGCGTGCGCCACCGTCCCGCCGAGCAGCGCCGCGTGCGCCGCGGGCGCCCGGTCGCGCATCCCGAGCGCCGTCGCCCGGGGATGCCCGCCCCAGCCCGCGATCAACCCCCGAACCGCTTGCGCCGGAGCGAGATCCAGCGCCGCCACACTGTTGCCGAGGACATCCAGTACGCGCCGGGCCGCGTCCTCCCGCAACTCCGCCCCGATCCCGTTCCGCCCCGCCGACTCCGCGAACGCCGCCAGCGTCTGCACGACCGTCGGCGCGCTCATCGGATCGCCTCCGATTCGGCGGGTCGGGCGCTCATCGCGGCGAGTGGGCGGACCGGGGAGCCGGTGCCGCCGACGATGCGCAAAGGGGCCAGGACGAAGGTGAATTCCGTTGCGCCGCAGGCGGAGAGGTCCTCCAGGGCGAGGTGTTCGATGATGTGGATGCCCGCGTCCACGAGGAGGGCGCGATGCACGGGAAGGACGCGATGGCCGGTGCCGGGCGGAATGTGTTCGTAGGCCGTGGTGTCGGCCCCGGTGGCGACGATGCCGTGGGCGGCGAGCCACCGCGCCGCGGCGACATTCGGGCCGGGCACACCGGTGTGCGCGCCGAGATAGGCCGCCGGGTCGGAGAAGTGCCGGGACCAGCCGGTGCGGATCAGGACGACATCGCCGGATCGCGGTGTGACGCCGCTCGATTCGGCGGCGGCGCGCAGATCGTCGGCGGTGATCTCGTACCCGCCCGGCAGGACGTCGGCGCCGTGGAGCCGGGCGATGTCGAAGAGCACCCCGCGGCACAGCAGCCCGGGAAGATGTTCGGCGCCATGGGCGGTGAACGCGCCGCCGCGCTGGGCCTCGGCGGCGTCGACGCCCCCGTGCAGACGCCCGTCGTGGCTGACGTGACTCAGCGCGTCGATATGCGTACCCACGTGGCCGCCGGTCACGATGATCTCGTTGGCGGCCGAACCGCCGTCGGGGCGCACCGCGTCGCCGTGCCTGCGCGCCAAGGTCATTCGAAAGCCCGGATGGTTGGGCGAACACGGCATCCCGGTGAAGAACGGCTGCCCCAACTCGATCAGGCGCACCCCGTCCCGCACCGCCGCCAGCAAGGGATCCGTCATCCCACCACTCCCGCCGCGCGCAGCCGAGCCAACTCCTCGGCATCGATCCCATATCGCCCCAATACCTCCGCCGTATGAGCGCCCGGAGCGGGCCCGGCCCAGCGGATCCGGCCCGGCGTCTCCGACAAGCGGAACAGCACGTTCTGCATCCGCACCCGCCCCAACTCGTCATCGGGTACGGCCGTGACCGTCTCCAGGGCCCGGTACTGCGGATCGGTGACGATATCGGCGGCCGTGTAGATCGGCGCGACGGCCGCCTCCGCCTTCTCGAATTCGCGGACCACCTCCTCGACGCCGCGCGCGGCGATCCACCGGCTCACCGCCGCGTCGAGTTCGTCGGCGTGCGCGGCCCGCCCGGCGCCGGTCTCGAACCACGGCCGCTCGACCAGATCGGGCCGCCCGACGAGCCGCATGACCCGTGCCGCAATGGAATTCGCGCTCGTGGACACCGCCACCCAGCCGCCGTCCCCGGTCCGGTACACATTGCGCGGGGCATTGTGGGCCGACCGGTTGCCCGACCGCTTCGGCAGCTCCCCGAGCTGGTCGTAGGCGATCAACTGTGGTCCCAGCAATGCCATGATCGGCTCGATGATGGCCAGATCCACCTGCTGCCCGACCCCGTCGCGCTCCCGCGCCCGCAGCGCCGTCATGATCGCGTAGGCGGTCGTCAGCGCCGCCACCCCGTCGGCCAGACCGAAGGGCGGCAGCGTGGGCGGCCCGTCGGGCTCGCCGGTCAGGGCGGCGAATCCGCTCATCGCCTCGGCGAGGGTTCCGAACCCGGGCCGCCGCGCGTACGGCCCGAACTGCCCGAAGCCGGTCACCCGCGCCAGCACCAGCCGCGGATTCAGCTCCCGCAACGCCTCGTACCCCAGCCCCCAGCGCTCCAGCGTGCCGGGCCGGAAATTCTCGACGACCACGTCCGCGTCGGCGACCAGCCGCCGGAAGAGCCGCTGCCCCGCCGCCGACCCCAGATACAGCGTCACCGATTTCTTGTTGCGCCCCAACATCTTCCACCACAGCCCCACCCCGTCCCGTTGCGGCCCGTGCCCCCGCGCCGGATCGCCGCGCGGATGCTCGATCTTGATCACCTCCGCGCCGAAATCCCCGAGCAGGGTGGCCGCCATCGGCCCGGCGAACAGGGTGGCCACGTCCAGAACCCGGATCCCGGCCAGTGCGTCGGTCATCGCCCGACCTCCTCTCCGTCAACTGTTTCCCTGAGTGAAACACAGGGTCGTTGACTACCAGCGCATCCTACTGCGATGATCCCACGTACTGTAAAGCTGTTTCGCAGAGAGAAACCGGAGCGAATCGTGGCGGCAACCGACCTGCTGATCCGTGGCGCCCGAGTGGTCCGGCCCGGACGCGACCCCGAGTTCGCCGATATCGCCGTCGCCGACGGCATCGTCACCGAGGTCGGTCCCGGCCTGTCCCGCCCCGGCGCCCGGGTGACCAATGCCGAAGGGCTGCTGGCCTTCCCGGGCGTCGTCGACGCGCACCAGCACTGGGGGATCTACCGGGAGCTCGGCGCGGACACCGAATCCGAGAGCCGCGCGTGCGCCCAGGGCGGGGTCACCACGGCCCTGACCTACCTGCGCACCGGCCGCTACTACCTCGACCGCGGCGGCCCCTACCGGGACTTCCTGCCCGAGGTCTTCGACCGTCTGCGTGGCCGCGCCCACATCGATCACGGCCTGCATCTGGCGCCGATGAGCGCCGAGCACATCGACGAGATACCTTCCCTGGTCGAGGAATTCGGCATCACGTCGTTCAAGATCTTCATGTTCTACGGCGGTCACGGCCTGCACGGCCGGTCCGCCGACCAGAGCGAGTTCCTCATGCTCCCGCCCGGCGAACGCTACGATCTGGCGCACTTCGAATTCGTCATGCGCGGCGTCCAGCGCGCCCGCGACCGCTTCGGCCCGCGGATCTCGCTGTCGCTGCACTGCGAGACCGCCGAGATCATGGCCGCCTACACCGCCCTGGTCGAACGCGATCCGGACCTGACCGGCCTGCGCGCCTACAGCGCGTCGCGCCCACCGCATTCGGAGGGCCTTGCCATCACGATCGCGTCCTACCTGGCCCACGAGACCGGCCTGCCCGCGATCAATCTGCTGCACCTGTCCTCGGGCAAGGCCGTCGCCGCCGCGCTGACCATGGCGAAGGCATTCCCGCACATAGACTTTCGGCGCGAGGTGACCATCGGCCACCTGCTCGCCGACGTGGATACCGCGCACGGCGTCGGCGGCAAGGTCAACCCGCCGCTGCGCGAGCGCGCCGATGTGGAGGCGCTGTGGCGGCATCTGCTCGCGGGCGAGATCGATTGGGTCGTCAGCGATCACGCGTGCTGCCGCGACGAACAGAAGTTCGGCCCCGATCGCGACGACGTCTTCGCCGCCCGCTCCGGTTTCGGCGGCGCGGAGTACCTGCTGCCCGGCCTCGTCGGCGAGTCGATCCGCCGTGGCTTGCCGCTGTCCCGCGTCGCCGAACTCACCGCCGCCAACCCCGCCCGCCGCTACGGCCTCACCACCAAGGGCGATATCGCGCCCGGCTACGACGCCGACATCGCCCTCGTCGACCCGGACGCGCGCTGGACCGTGCGCGCCGCGGACTCCGAATCCGCCCAGGAATACTCGCCTTTCGAGGGTTTCGCCATGTCCGCCCGGGTGACCGACGTCTTCCTGCGTGGCCGTCACATCCTGGGCGACGGGAAGATCACCGACACCCCCGGCGGCCGCTACCTAGCGCGCCGCGCCCGCTGACTGTTCGACCTCCTCGAACTCGAAACGCAGTGCGGCCACGCACTTGTCGTACTTGCGGATCAGCTCCGCCTCGCTGTCCGCGCCGACGAAGATGTCGGCCAGTTCGAAGCTGTAGCTGTCCTGGGCGGGCGCGTCGGACAGGCGAGCGCCCTCGGCGGTGACGAGTTCGACGGTGACGCCGGGGATTTCGCGCTGGATTCGCTCGATCTCGGCGGCGGTCGGGACGCGGCGGACGACGGCGTCGGCGAAGCGCCGGTGATACCACTTGGCCGCGATCTCGTAGGGGCCCTCGCCGCGCGGCATGGCGGGATCCTCGCCGAGGCCGAGCGCGAGCATGCAGTGGTGATTGGGGACGCCGTCGACCGCCAGGAACATATCCGCGTGCGATTGGGAGTGCCGGGGATTGATCTCCAGGATGGTGACCTGCCCGGTGTCCGGCTCGCAGAAGAACTCGATGCTGAACATGGTGTTGTCCAGGCCGATTCGCTCGATCACGCGTTCGGAGATCTCGGTCATGCGGCGCACGATCTCCGGCGGCAGCTGCGACGGATACTGATGGCGCAGGAAGCAGGGGGTGTCGGGATAGTTGATCGAATCCAGCGCCCCGTTCACCACCACCTTGCCCTGATACACATAGCCTTCCGTGGCCGCCTGCACGCCGGTCAGCGCCTCCTCCGCCAGGCACGCCTGCCCGCCGATTTCGGCGATCTCCGCGGGCAGGTCGAGCCGGTCGAGCACGAATTCGAACGGCTTGCCGACCCGGCCCATGCCCTCGCGGATCCGGTCGACCGCCTCGGCGAATTCGCGATCGTCGTGGACGTGGAAGGCCAGCTCCGAGGAGAACGACTTCACCGGTTTGAGCCACACCGGATACGCCATGCCCTCGGGCAGCCGAGGTTCGCCCGCGAGATCGACGATGCCGAATTTCGGCAGGTCGTCGACGACCTCGCTCTGTTCCAGGCGGCTCCAATACTTGTGCTCGCACTTCGCGATCGCTTCGAGGTCCGCGCTCGGCAGCCCGAACCGCTCGCACAGCATGGGAACCAGCGCGGTGACCGGGAAGTCCCAATAGCCGACGATCGCCGCGATCTCACCGTCGAACGCCTCGAGTTCGCGCCGCGCCTTGTGCAGCAGCTCCTCGATCGGGATCTCGCCCTCCTGGGTCTCCTCGATGCCCAGCAGGCCATGGTAGCGGAACCGCTCCGCCCCCGGAACCTGTTGCAGCGTACGGAGATTGCCCTCGTCCAGCGCGAGCACGAAGATATCCCGTCGATCCACCATTACCTCACTTGTCCTTCCCGATATCGGTCGGAGTCGCGTTGTGGCCTTGTGGCCTTCATCAGCGGCACACGAGCCGTGCCGATTGCGTTGTGGCCTCGCGGCCTTCGTCAGCGGCACACGAGCCGTGCCAATTCCGTTGTCGCCTGGCGGGCCTCGGGGATGTTGGCCAGTGGCCAGGCGTGGAACATGTCCGCGTATTCGAAGTAGCCGAGTTCGACGCCCTCGCGTGCGCAGCGATCGCGGAATCGGCGCGCGTCCGCGAGCAGCACGTCCCGGGTGCCGATGAACAGGCTCAGCGCCCCGGGCGTCGCGGCGGGCGCGTACAGCGGGCTGATCGCCGGATGCGTGCGGTCCCGCTCGCCCGCGTACAGGCGCCCGGCCTCGAGCAGTCCGGGCACACTCAGATACGGATCGGCGGGGTCGATCGCCGCGGACGCCGGATCGCTCATGGTGACATCGAGCCACGGCGAGATCATCACCACCTCCTTCGGCCCGGCCTCGCCCCGCGCGGCGAGCGCGCGGGCGAGCACGAGAGCCAGTGCGCCCCCGGCCGAATCGCCCATGAGCACCGCTTCCGCCGGTGCGGTGTCGGCGAAGGCCGCCTCGTGGGTGGCCACGATCATGGCGATGGTGTCGTCGCAGTGATGGTCGGGCGCGAGCGGATACAGCGGCACGGTGACCGTGCACCCGGCTCGATTCACCAAGCGGGACAGGAACTTCCAGTGATCGCGCTGGATCTGATGGACGTACGCGCCGCCGTGCAGATAGAGGACGTGGCGCGAACCGCGTTGTCCGCGTGGGCGAATGGTGTAGACCGGACGCCCGTGGATCTCCCGGCGCGTCACCTCGTGTCGCCGGTACAGCGCCCTCGGCGGCCGGTCCCGTTCCGGACGCTGACTCCGGCGGATGCTCTCGTCCAGCGCCCGGGGATCGGCGAACGTCCGTTTCGCGCCGGTCAACCGGAGCGCGGCGATCCGCGCGCGGGCGCGCAGGCTCGGTCGCGCGTCAGACATGATCACGGGGGATGGTCCGGAACCAGTTCCGCGAGTACGTCCGCCGCTCGCCCTCGAACCCGTCGAGCTGGGCGTGGACCACGAAATCGGTGGGGGTACAGGTCACCCGCGTGCGGGTGTCGGTGCGGCACACCCAGTCGCCGCGGGAGAACGTCATCGACCACGAGGTCTCCGCGGTGGCCGAGCAGAACTCGTCCGCACGCCACCCGTAGTTCTCCCGCACCCGGCGGTCCACCAGCAGATCGTGCTCGTCGAACCGGACCACTCCCGCGTCCTTGACCACATTCAACGAGGAGTCGTAGTCGATCAGATCACGGGTGACGGTCCACTGCTGCCGCCCGGGGGTGACCTGGGTCGTGCGCATGGGCGGCGCGCCCTCGGGCGGCCCGAACGGTTGCGGCGGGATCTCGTCGGATTCGGCGATCGGCCGGATCGGCAGCCGCAGGCCGCTGCCCGCGGTGTGCACGGTCAGCCGCGCGGGTTCCGGCGGCGGCCACGCCAGCGGCCAGTACGAGGTCGACAGCGACAGCCGGATGCGATGCCCGGCCGGGAACGCCTGCGCCAACGCGTTGAGCCGCACCGTGACTCGGTACCGCTCGCCCGGCTCCAACGGACGCGGCTGTTCGTGGCCGTCACGATGGGTGAGGTTCAGCAGGCCGTAGGTCACCCGGGTCGCGCGCCCGTCGGGGGCCACATCGGACAGCCGGGCCGCGACCATGGCCACCGGCCGGTCGGCGGACACCTCGAGCATGAGTTCCGGCGTGCCCAGGATCTCGCAGCGTTCGGTGAGTTCGTCGGTGTCGAACACCAGCGAGCCGCCGTCCTCCTCACGCTGGTCGTAGGGCAGATCCGGCGGGGCGCTGTAGGACGCCCACTTGCCCGCGAATTGACCGACGGACAGCGGGGATTCGACCGGCAGATCCGCCGCGGGCGCGTCCTCGCCGGGCCGTGCGATCCGGTATCGGGTGAGCGGATGCTCGATCAGCTCGACATGCGGTGAGGGCCAACAGGGTTCGCCCACCCAGCGGCCGGGCCGCTCCTCGTAGGACGTCGACGGCGGCACGCTCTCCTGCATCCAGGTGTAGAGCATCGGCCCGTCCATCGCCCCGTTGTCTTCGTCCTTGAGCCAGTGATCCCACCAGCGCAGCACCTCTTGCAGATAGCCGATCGCCGGACCCGGCTCGCCCAGATGCGGGTACTTGTGACTCCACGGGCCGATCAACCCCTTGCGGGGAACGTCCAGATTGGCGAGCAGCCGCGCCACGGCGTTCGAATAGCCGTCGGCCCACCCGCTCGAGGCGAGCACGGGCACCCGCACGTCGGTGTAGTTCTCGCACACCGAGGCCCGTCGCCAGTACTCGTCGCGGCGCTGGTGCTCGAGCCAGTTCGCCGCCCACAGGCTGCAATTCTCCAGCCGCTCGAGCCACATCTCCCGCCAGCGCTCGCCCACGAGCGCCGGATCGGGCGGCAGCGTGCTGTAGGCGAACATGGTCGCCGACTCGGCGATATTGTCCGACAGCAGCGCCCCGCCCATGTAATGCATGTCGTCGGAGTAGCGGTCGTCGGTGAACGAGGAGATGACGATCGCCTCGAGCCCCGGCGGCTTGCGCGCCGCGATCTGCAAGGCGTTGAACCCGCCCCACGAGATGCCCATCATCCCGATCCGCCCGTTGCACCAGGGCTGTGCGGACATCCACGCCATGACGTCCTCGGCGTCGCGATGCTCCTGTTCGAGATATTCGTCGGCCAGCACCCCCTCCGACTCGCCCGTACCGCGCAAATCGACTCGGACACAGGCGTATCCGTGGCCCGCCAGATACGGATGATGGATCGAATCCCGCACCGCGCTGAGATCCCGCTTCCGATACGGGATGTACTCGAGGACGCCGGGCACGGGCCGATCCTCCGCGGCGACGGGCCGCCACACCTTGGCCGCCAGCCGGATCCCGTCCGACATGGGGATCCACAGATGTTCCTCGACGGTGATCTCCTGCGGGAACGAGGTCACCGCCCGCATCGGTTCTCCGGTCGCGGTCATGCACATCCTTCCTTTCGGGCCGCATTCGGCGGGCTACCCGATAACGACTCGGTTACACGGTCGGTGACGCGGGCGTGCCGGATTCGCCGTTGAATCGCCTTGGAATACAGTCGAATTCACCGCCTATGCGGCGATCGCGGGAATCCGACCGGCACGACGGTGGTTAGCTGAGAGATCGCGGAAGGACCGGCGGTGTCCAGCCCGGTGAACGCCCGTGAAACACTGAGTGAATGACAGGGTCGTCAGCGACGTCGTCCGGCACGGTGACCTCGAGCACCGGCGACCCCAGTCCGGGACACCGGTCGATCCGCGCCCTCGCGCGGGTGCTCTACCTGATCGCGCTGGTCGGGGCGATCGCGTCCGGCGCGCTGCCCGGCGGCCGGGTGCAGGAGGCGGCGTGGATCCTCGCCGGGATCGTCGCCTTCACCATCGACCGGCCCTGGCGCGACCACGTGCGCGTCGTCCTCGACTGGCTGCCGCTCATCGGCGCGCTGCTGATCTACGACTACACCCGCGATCTGGCCGACACGCTCGGCATGCCGGTGCGGATCGAGGAGATCGTCCGCGTCGAGCGGTGGCTGTTCGGCGGGACCATCCCGACGGTGTGGTTGCAGGACCACCTCGCCGCGCACGGACAGCCGTGGTGGACGCCGATCATCGGCGTCGTCTACACCACGCACTTCATCGTCCCGTGGGCGCTCGCCGCGATCTTCTACGTGCGCTCGCGGCCGCTGTGGGCGCGGTACATGCGGCGCGTTCTCATCCTGTCCTATCTGGCGCTGCTCACCTACATCCTGCTGCCCGCCGCGCCGCCGTGGTACGCGGGCCGGGTGGGCGCGCTCGGCGAGAACGTCCGGCGCATCTCCGGATTCGGCCTCGGCGCGGTCGATCCGCGGGTGAGCGCGGCCTGGCTCGAGGAACACGGCAACTACGTCGCCGCCCTCCCGTCGCTGCACACCGCCTTCGCCGTGCTGGTCGCCGTGACCCTGTGGCCCCTCGTCCACCGCTGGTGGCTGCGCGTCCCGATCGCCGCCTTCCCCGCGGCCATGGCCTTCACCCTCGTCTACGGCGGCGAACACTATGTGGTCGACGTACTGCTCGGCGTCGTCTACGTCGTCGCCACCGAACTGCTGGCCCGCTGGTGGGAGCGTCGCCGGGCCGCGGAACCCATTGACCGGCGGCGTGACCCGGTCCACACTACTTGCGAGTAACCGGATCTGAGATCGGAATACGATGTCCACTTCTCGTCGCCTCCGCACCGTCGCGGTGGCCGCCGGGCTGGCCGCTGCCGCCGCCACCGGCACCGCGTCCGCCGAATCCACCACCGCCGAGGCGGTTTACGTCGCGATGGGCGACTCCTATGCCGCCGGGGTCGGGATCGCGCCGGTGACCACGGTGAACGGGGTCGTCGGGTTGTGCAGTCAGAGCACCGTGAACTACCCGAAGCTGGTGGCGAAGGCATTGCACGCCAAGGTCTTCCGCGATGTCAGCTGCGGCGGCGCGACCTCGGCCGACCTCGCCGGGACACAGCCGGATCTCACCGGTCCCGCCGCCCCGCAGTACGACGCGCTCACCCCCGACACCACGCTGGTGACGATCGGCATGGGCGGCAACGACATCGGGCTGGTGCAACTCGGGGTGTCCTGCATCAATCCCCTCCCCGAGCCCTACGGGCAATCCTGCGCCGCCGCGAACACCGCGGGCGGCCGCGACGTCGTCGGCGAACACATCGACGCCTTCGCCCCCACCTACGGCACCATCATCGAGCAGATCCGCCAGCGCGCCCCCCTCGCGCACATCGTCCTGGTCGGCTACCCCCAGGGCATCCGCGAGAACGGTTGTCCCGGCGTGCAACCCGCCTGGCCCGCCGACGCGACCTACCTCCAGGCCAAGATCGACCAACTCAATGCCGTCATGGCCGCCCAGGCCGCCGCCCACGACGCGACCTTCGTCAGCCTGACCGCCTCCACCCGGGGCCACGACGCCTGCGCCGCCCCCGGCCAGAGCTGGATGGTGGGCGCGGTGCCCGCCTCCCCGGACGCCGTCGTACCCCTGCACCCCAATGCCGCGAGCCACGCCAACACCGCCCGTCAGGTGTTGGCGGCGCTGGAGTCAGAGGTCGAGGACCAATCGCGGTGAGCGGGAACGGGATACGCAGGTGAAGATCTCCCCGGGGGCCGCGCCGATATCGTCGCGGTGTTCGGGTTCGCCGTCGAGGACTCGGACGACGCAGCTGCCGCAGACGCCCTCGCGGCACCCGGCGGGGACCGAGTTTCCGGCGTGGTTCAAGGCGTCGAGGAGGGATTCGTCCGGCGGGACCTCGATCGTCCGGCCCGAACGCGCGCATTCGGCGGTGAAGGACGTATTGGGGGCGAACGTCTTTCGGCGCGGGCGGAAATGTTCGATGTGCGCCCGGCCGGGACCGAAGGCCGCCTCGGCCGCCGCGAGCATCGATGCCGGGCCGCAGCAGTAGACCGCGGCGTCCGGCGGCAGGTCGGCGGCGAGGGCGTGGAGATCGGGCCGAGGGTGACGGCTGGTTGTCACGATGGTGGCGGGGTCCGGGCAGACCGCGCGGATCTCGTCCAGGAACGGCATGGTCGATTCGGAACGCCCGGTGTACACCAGCCGCACGCCCGCCCCGGCCGCCCGCGCCCGGGTCAGCATCGGCAGGATCGCCGTGATCCCGATACCCCCGGCGAGGAACAGGTACTCGCGCGCCCGCACGAGCGGGAAGTTGTTGCGCGGCAACGAGATATCCAGCTCGCGGCCCGCTCGCAGATGACGGTGGATGTACTCCGACCCCCCGCGGCTGAGCCGGTCGTAGCGCACGGCGATGCGGTAGGGCGCGGGGTCGGCCGGATCGCCGCAGAGCGAGTATTGGCGGGTGAGCCAGTTGGGTAACGTGAGGTCGATGTGCGCGCCCGGCTGCCAGGGCGCCAGATCCCCGCGAAAGGTCAGGGCGACAACGTCTTCGGCGATCGGCTCGATCCGGTCGAGCACCGCGCGCTGGGTGGCGGGCATCGGTCAGTACAACTTCCGGTAGGACGCCTCGAGACCCTGATCGATCAGCGCCGGATCGATATCGATCCCCAGCTGCGCGACCGCCGCCTCACCCGCGGACGGCATCTCCGCCGCCAGGGCCTGACTGGCCGGATCCCACAGCCGGGAGCGCACCAGCGCTCGCCCGCAATGGAAATAGACCTGCTCCACCTCGACGACGATCGCCAGCACCGGCTCGCTCGCCTCGGTCCGCATTCGCGCGAGCACCTCGGGTTCGTCGGTGACGTACCCACGGCCGTTGACGCGCAACGTCTCTCGCATACCCGGGATAAGGAACAGCAGCCCGATGCCGTCGTTCTGCGCGAGATTGCCGAACGAGTCGCCGATCTTGTTGCCGGGCCGGTCCGGAATCGCGAGGGTGCGTTCGTCGAGCACCTTCACGAAAACACGGCACCGCGGATCTGGTGCGGTTCGAGCGCGAGTTGGGCACCATGCTCGTGCGATATCTGGCTCCCGGGAGCGAGGAGACGGCCTAGGCCCGTTCGCTCGCCTCGAAGGCGGCGGCGACGGCGGCGCGGGCCTGATCCATGGTGGTGGGGCCGATCTCGCGGCTCACGGAGGTCATGTCGACCTCGGGGAGGCCGCAGGCCACCGCCCAGCGCCACGGTTCGAGGTCGCCGTCGACATTGAGCGCGAAGCCGTGGCTGGTGACGCCGCGGCTCTGGCGCATGCCGATGGAGACGATCTTGCGGCCGGTCGCGGTGGTCCACACGCCGGTCAGCAGCTCCGAACCCGGTGGGGTGTCGCGTCTTTCGGCCGCGACGCCGAGGTCGGCGAGGGCGGCGACCAGGCGGTGCTCGACCTCTCGGATGTAGTCGACCACGCCTTCGCCCGGTCCGAGCCGGACGATGAGATAGCCGACGAGCTGACCGGGGCCGTGGTAGGTGAGCTGGCCGCCGCGGGTGGTCTCGATCACGGGGATGTGGTGGGCGGGGTCGGGCAGGTGCTCGGCCGGGGTGCGCCGGCCGATGGTGTAGACCTGCGGATGGCTGAGCAGCCACAACGTATCCGGTACGGCGTCGCGCTGGCGCGCCTCGACCAGCTCGGCCATGCGGTCGAGGGCCTTGTCGTAATCCACGAGTTCGTCCCGGATCAATCGCAGCGGCCGCGTCCTCATGACTCGACGATAGTTCATGCCCGGAAGCCTTGCTGTAGCTATATCTTACGATATATCGTCAGACGGTGAATCCGCGACGTTTCGCCGATCTGGGCGGGGTGGGGCCGGGGAGTGGGCGCTTCTTCGGCGCCGGTGAGCTGCGGCTGGCGCTGCTGGCGCTGATCGCGGAGCGGCCCGGCCACGGATACGAGCTGATGTCCCGGCTCGAGCAGCGCTGCGGCGGGGCGTATCGGCCCAGCGCGGGCGCGGTGTACCCCACGCTGCAACAGCTCGAGGACGAGGGGCTGGTCACCCTCGAAATCACCGGCGGGCGAAAGGTTTTCCACATCGACCCCGCCGGGCAAGACGAGGTCGACCGGCAGCGCGCGACGATCGAGCGGATCTGGGCGCGGGCCGACGAACGCGGCGAGTGGGGGATGTTCCGCGATCCCGAGGCCGCCGAGATCATCGGTCCCGCACTGCGTTTGTTCAAGGCGGCGGTCTCGGCGGTGGCGCACGCGCACGGCGATCCGGTCGTCGTCGACCAGGTGCGCGACATCCTGCGGGACACCACCCGCGAACTCCAGCAACTGAAATCCGACGCGAAACGTCGGCATCACCGTCGGCGACGGGGCCGACACACCGATTGAATTCCGCGAATCGAAGGTATTCCCATGGCGCACACCGACAATCGACCCTCCCGTGGCCTCGGTGACCGGCTCCTGGACCGGTTCTTCAGCACCGGCCGCGTCCTCGAGACCGAACGCATCGCCGCCCGCATGACCCGCGTCCGCATCGGCGGCCCCGACCTACGCGACCTGGATTGGCTTCCGGGACAACAGGTTCGGATCGCCACCGGCGACCCCGACGCCGACGGCGTCTTCGCCCGCCTCGGCGACCTGCGGACCTACTCGGTCTGGCATTTCGACCGCGAGAACGGCGAACTGCACGTGTGCGTCCTCGACCACGGCGACGGCCCCGGCGCCCGCTGGGGCCGCACCGCCACCGTCGGCGCCCCCGTCCGCTTCCGCGGCCCCGAGGGCGCCTTCACCCTCCGCCCCGACGCCCCCTACCACCTGTTCGCCGGAGAGGAAACCGCCTCGGTGGCCTTCGGCCCCATGCTCCGCGCCCTCCCCGACGAAACCCCCGTCCACGGCGCCATCGAAACCGCCACCCCGGAAGACCGCCTCCCCCTCCCTCGATCCGAATCCCTCACCCGCCCCCTCCGCGGCACCACCTCGGCGGCCGACTCCACCACCCTCCTGAACGCCATCCGCACCCTCGACCTCCCCACCACCCCGGGCATCGCCTACCTGGCAGGCGAGGCCCGCACCATCCAGCGCATCACGAAACACCTTGTCCACGACCGAGGCTGGCCCCGCCGCGCGATCCTCACCAAGCCGTTCTGGACGCCGGGGCGGCGGGGGATGGATTGACGGAGAGCCGTCACAGCGTGAGGACGAAGCGGCCGCGTACTCGGCCCTCGGCCAGGCGTCGGTGGGCCAGGGCCGCCTTGTCCAGCGGGAACGTTCCGGCCACGCGCAGGGTCGGGACGTGGGTCGCGAGGGTGGTGAGGGTGGGGCCGTCGGCCTTGATCCAGATCTGGTGAACGGTGATGCCGCGCAAGGGGAGTGGGGGAGGGCCGCCGACGACCGTGGCGTAGGAGCCGTTCGTGCGGACGGCGGCGAGGGCACGGATGCCGAGGCCCGCGGTGTCGAGGGCGGCGTCCGCTCCGGCGGGGATCAGGCGGCGGACTTCCGTTGGGAGGTCGGGTTTTTCGCGGTCGAGGAACCAGTGGGCGCCGATGTCGCGGAGGAAGGGTTCGTCGGCGGCGTTCGCTTGCGCGACCACGCGCACGCCCCGGCGGGCCGCGAGTTCGACCGCGAAGGCGCCCACGGCCCCGGCCGCGCCGGTGATCAGCAGGGTGCCGCCCGCGGGGAGGGCGAGGCGGTCCAGGGCCTGGGCGGCGGTGAGACCGTTGAGCGGAAGGGTCGCCGCGGCGGACGCGGGGACATCGACGGGGGCGGGGGCGACGGCGGATTCGTCGAGGACGAGGTATTCGGCGTACGCGCCGACGGAGACGTCGAGCAGGTCGCGCAGTCCGATCACGGACTGGCCCACGGTGAACGAGGTCGCGCCGGGACCGAGGGCGTCGACCGTGCCCGCGACGTCCCAGCCGATTCCGGTGATCGGGCGCGCCGCCATCAGACCCCCGTCGACCAGTGCGCCCGAACGGGTCGCCAGGTCGACCGGATTCACGGCCGCCGCCTCGACCCTGATCCGTACCTGGCCCGCACCCGGCTCGGGGACGGGCAACTCCACCAGCTCCAGCACGTCCGGGCCGCCGTAACCGCGGGCCACGACCGCCCGCATGCTCTGCTCTGCGCTCATACCGCACAACGTATGGGCTGTTACTCTCTATCGGGAAGTAGGCACTCGAAAGTGCCCATCGCACCGTGAGGAGAGTCATGACCACGCGCACCGCGGCCGACCGTCGCGCCGACGAAGTGGCGGCCTACGACGCGTACCTGGCCGAATGCCCGGCTCGCCAGCTGCTCGACCGGATCGCCGACAAGTGGGTGAGCCTGGTCGTCACCGCCCTCGCCGACGGCCCGCGCCGCTACACCGACCTGCGCCGAAGACTCGCCAGCGTGAGCCAGAAGATGCTCACCCAGACCCTGCGCAATCTGGAACGCGACGGCCTGGTGTCCCGCACGGTCACTCCCACGGTTCCGGTACGGGTCGACTACGAGTTGACCCCGCTGGGCCGCTCGCTGCTCCCGGTGATGTCCGCTATCAAGGGCTGGGCCGAACAGCACATGGACGAGGTGCTCGCCGCGCGTGACGCGTATGACGGTGTGGAACTCGCCCCGAGCGGGCACACCACAGGCTGAGCGGAAGGAGCGATCGTGACCGTTACCGCCCCGTCGGCCTCCCACATCTGGTACGCCGCCTACGGCTCCAACCTGCACGCCGGTCGCCTGGCGTACTACATCCAGGGCGGCACCCCGCCGTGGACCGCCCACACCTACCCCGGTTTCCGCGACCCCACCCCGCCCTTGCAAACCCAGCCCCTCACCCTCCCGGGCACGATCTACTTCGCCTGGCAGAGCAAGATCTGGGGCGGCGGCGTCGCCTTCTACGCCGACGAACCGCACGAGGGCTGGCCGGTGGGCGCGGCGGCCCGCGGCTACCTGCTCACCCGGGCCCAGTTCGCCGACCTGCTCCACCAGGAGATGTACCGCGTACCGGGCGAGGCCCCCGAACCGGATATCGACGAGGTATTGGCAACGGGCCGTTTGCAATTGGGCCCCGGCCGCTACGAAACCGTACTGCATGTAGGCGATTCCCAGGGCTACCCGATCGTCACCTTCACCGCTCCCTGGGACCACGCCACCGCCGACCTCACCCGCCCCTCCCGCTCCTACCTCGGCATGATCGCCGCGGGCCTGCGCGAATCCCACGGCTGGGACCACGACCGGGTCGTCGACTACCTCGCGCGACTGCCCGGCGTCCGGGGCATGTGCACCGCGGCCGACCTGGACGCGCTCGCCGAGTTACCGTGGGAATTGCCCTGAGCGGGCGGACTATTCGCGCCGCCCGGCGGGTTGACTCCGATCATGACCACCGCCTCGATACCCGCCCGCCGCGCCCTGCTGCGTGACTTCCTGCGCACGAGACGGGCGCGGCTCTCCCCGGGCGAGGTCGGTCTGCCGACATCGGGGCGGCGGCGCACGCCCGGCCTGCGGCGGGAGGAGGTCGCGGTGCTCGCCGGGGTGGGGGTGTCCTGGTACACCTGGCTCGAACAAGGCCGCGACATCACCGTGTCGGTGGAGGTGCTGGACGCGGTGGCGCGAGCGCTGGCGCTCGGCGACGCCGAGCGCGCGCATCTGTATCTGCTGGCGGGCGTGAACCCGCCACCGGTCGTCCCGGAGTTCACGGCCGAGATCGACGTCGAGGTCCGGGAGATCCTCGACGGGGAGCGGCGTCCCGCGGTACTGCGGGACCTGTACTGGAATGTGCTGGGTTACAACGACTTCGCGCGCGAGGTGTTCGGTTTCGGGGCCGGGCCGGACAACTGCTTGATCACCTTCTTCACCAATCCGCGCTACCTGACCGTCCCCGAACAGTGGCGGGCGGCGGCGCCCGGGGTCGTGGCGGCCTATCGCGCCGACGCGGCCCACGCACCCGACGATCCCGGTTTCACCCGGGTGATCGATGAACTCCGTTCCGCGAGCGTTGATTTCGCCACACTCTGGGACCGTCACGAGGTAGGCGTCCCGGCGCGGGCGACCAACACCCTCCACCATCCGGTGGCCGGTCTCCTGAGCTTCACGGCCACCACCCTGACCCCTGCCGACAACCCCACCCGGCGGCTCGTCCTCTACACCCCGCGATCAGGCACCGAGACCGCCGCCCGCCTGGAAACCCTCGAGCTTCGGCAATCCGCGTGACCGACGCCGCCGCGCGCGCGGGCCGGGCGACCCGAGCCTGGTGGTGCCACACCCACGATCACCGCGCACTGTTTCCTCCCGCCGCCCGCGCGCACGCTGAACCCATGACAGCCAATGCTTTTCGTTTCCACGACAAGACTGCCCTGATCACCGGGGGGACCAGCGGAATGGGGCTCGCCACCGCGCGCCGCCTGCGCGACGAAGGGGCGCGGGTCGTGATCACGGGCCGGGACGAGTCGAGGCTCGCGGCGGCGGCGCGGGAACTGGGCGACGATGTTCTCGCCGTCCGGGGGGACGCGGCCGACCTCACCGACCTCGACGCCCTCGCGGCGACGATTCGCGACCGGTACGGCCGTCTCGACATCGTCTTCGCCAACGCGGGCATCGGCGCGTTCCAGCCGTTCCACACCGTAACCGAGCGCGACTTCGACCGCGTCGTCGCGGGTAACGTCAAGTCCGTCTTCTTCACCGTCCAACGGATGCTCCCCCTCTTGCCCGACCACGCCGCGATCATCCTCAACGCCTCCTTCGCCGCCCACCGCGGCACGACCTCGGCCGCCCTCTACTCCGCCACCAAGGCCGCCGTCCACAGCCTGGCCCGCACCCTCGCGACAGAACTGGCTCCTCGCCGCATTCGCGTGAACTCGATCAGCCCGGGCTACACCGACACCCCGGCGTTCCGCGCGGACACCTCCCTCGAGGCCCAAACCCGCGCCGCCGCAACGGTTCCCGCCGGACGCCTCGGCGCCCCGAACGACATCGCCGCCGCCGTCGCCTTCCTCGCCTCCGCCGAGGCCGCCTATGTCAACGGCCGAGACCTCACGATCGACGGCGGCCTGACCTCCGCCCTCACGGCTCCGCTGTAACCGATGCGCGCGCAAGGAATTCCGAGAGCAACGCCACCAAGGTCTCGGGCGCATCGATCGGGATGATATGACCGCAATCCGGAATCACCTCGGTGGTCAAATCATCGGCGAGCGAACGCAATTGGTCTCCCAGCGTCCGCCCGACCGGATGGGAGCCGATCGCCAGTGTGGGCACGGTGAGGCGTGCCGAACTCGCCGCCGCGATCTGCCGGGCGCTCTCCGGCATGGCTCGGTAGTACTCGAAAGCGCTTCGTAGGGCGGCACTTCCGCGATAGGCGCGCAGGAACGCCGAACGCACCGGCTCCGGCACCCCACGCCCCAACGTCCCGGCCCGCAGGAACCACTCGATGTACTCGTCCTCGTGCCCGACCAGCACCGTCTCCGCCAGCCCGGGAACGGCGTGGAACCCGAACCACCACGGCGCACCACCCGAAAACCCTTCCGCCGCAGGCAATCCCCCCAACAGCGACTCCATCAGCACCACGCCCCGGACCCGCCCCGTATACGCCGTCAGGAACGCCGGAGGCGCCCCCGCATCGATGCCCACGACAACCGCGTCCCGCTCGCCCAACGCGTCCAGCAGCCCGACCACATCCGCCGCCACGGTCCCCGCGTCGTACCCGCCCTCCGGCCGCGAACTCGCCCCCAGCCCCCGCAGATCCGGCGCGATCATCCGATACCGCGGAGCCAACGCCCCCATCACCCCTCGCCACAACTCCCACGTATGCGGAAACCCGTGCAACAGCACCACCGCGGGCCCCCGTCCCGCGACCGCCACATTCAGCTCCACCCCATTGGTCGCGACGCGTCGCACAACCGGTTCGAAAGACATTGCCGCACCTCACTGCTGGTAACCATCGGTTACCATGAGAACTTAGGTAACGGCACTCGCCGTGCCAAGAAGGCACTTTCCGAACAGGTGGTGAGCTCGAGGTGACCGCACGCGGCGACGTCTTCGATCCGGCCTGCCCGACCCGTCGCCTGCTGGACCGGGTCGGCACGAAATGGGTGTCGATGGTCGTGAAGCTGCTCGCCGAGGCCGAACCCGACGAGCTGCGGTTCGCCGAACTGCGGCGGCGCATCCCGGGCATCTCGCAGAAGATGCTGTCGGCGACCTTGCAGAATCTGACGGCCGACGGCCTGGTCGCGCGGCGCGTCGAGCCCACGGTTCCACCGCGGGTGCACTACCGGCTCACCGATCTCGGCCGCTCCCTGGAGATTCCGCTCGCGAGCCTGCGGACGTGGGCCGAGGAGCACATGGCCGAGATCGATGCGGCCCGGTCGGGGTCAGGCGCGTAGCCGCCCGGCCAGCTCCGAGGCGAAGAAGTCGATGAAGCCCTCGGGGTCGGGTCCGGCGTTCTGGAGGACGATGTGGTCGAATCCGGCCTTGGTGTACTCGCTGACCGCCTCCACGAACGCGGACGGGTCGTTGCCGCAGGTGAACTGTTCGCGAATATCGTCCGGGCGCACCGTCTTCGACGCGGCGGCGAAGTTCACCGGATTGGGCAACTCGCTCATGACCTTCCAGCCGGTCAACGCCCAGCGGGAGGTCTCCAACGCGGCCTGCACGGCGGCGTTCTCGTCGGTCGCCCATGCCACCGGGACCTCGGCGTAGCGCGGGCCCTTGCCGCCGCTCTGCTGGTACTGCTCGACAATGTCGCCGCGCGGCTCGGTGGCGAACAGGCCGTCGCCCAGCTCGGCCGCGAGTTCGGCGGCCTGCTTACCGCCCGCGGCGACCGCGATCACCGGCGGCTCGGCGGGCAGATCGAACACCTGGGCGTCGGCGAGCTTGAGGTATTTGCCGTCGTAGGACTGATAGCCGCCCTGCCACAACAACCGGATGATCTCCAGAGCCTCGCGCAGCAGCTCGTGGCGGCCGTGCACCGACTCCGGGAAGCCGGGGCCGACCACATGCTCGTTGAGGCGTTCGCCCGCGCCGACGCCGAGGGTGAACCGGCCGTCCGAGACCAGGGCCAGCGTGGCCGCGGCCTGCGCGATGATCGCCGGGTGGTAGCGGACGGTCGGGCAGGTGACGCCCGTGGCCAGGCCGATGCGTTCGGTGCGGGCGGCGATCGCGCCCAACACCGTCCACGCGAACGGCGAATGTCCCTGATTGTCCAGCCACGGGTGGTAATGGTCGCTGATCTCCACGAAGTCGAATCCGGCCCGTTCGGCCAGCTCGGCTTGCCGGATCAAATCGGCGGGCCCGAACGCCTCCGCGGCGAGCTTGTATCCGATCTGCACGCGTGCCTCCCTCCGAGAGATGGTCCCCGGCACCGGCTACCCGGGTGCCCGGGCGGCAAACGATCGCCTCGGCACTCGTGGGTTTTCGCTCGCCGAATTCGGTCAAGATCATCTCCATGACCACGATCGCCGATCAGTTGGTGCGGATGTTGGTGCGGGCCGGGGTGCGGCGGGTGTACGGGGTGGTGGGCGACAGCCTCAACCCGATCGTCGACGCCATCCGCCGGACGGAGGGAATCGACTGGGTGCACGTGCGGCACGAGGAGACCGCCGCCTTCGCCGCCGCGGCCGAGGCGCAGATCGCCGGGCGGCTCGCCGTCTGCGCGGGCAGCTGCGGGCCCGGCAATCTGCATCTGATCAACGGCCTCTACGACGCGCATCGCTCCGGCGCGCCCGTGCTGGCCATCGCCTCGCACATCCCGTCGAAGGAGATCGGGACCGGCTACTTCCAGGAGACCCATCCCGAGCGGCTGTTCGTCGAGTGCAGCCACTACTGCGAACTCGTGTCCCAGCCCGAACAGCTGCCCCGGCTGCTGAACATCGCCATGCAGACGGCCGTGGGCCGCGGCGGGGTCTCGGTGCTCGCCCTACCCGGCGACGTGGCCGCCCGCGACGCCGCGCACCCCACTCCCCGCGCGGTGTCCATCGCCACCCCCGCGCCCGTCGTGCCGCCGCCGGACCGGATCGACGAATTGGCCCGGCTGCTGGACGAATCCGAGAAGGTGATGCTGTTCTGCGGCGCGGGGTGTCGCGACGCGCACGACGAGGTCATGCGCTTGGCCGAGACGCTGGCCGCCCCCGTCGGCCACTCGCTCGGCGGCAAGGAGTGGATCCAGTACGACAACCCCTACGACGTCGGCATGAGCGGGCTGCTCGGCTACGGCGCCTGCTACGACGCCATGCACGCCGCCGACCGAATCCTGTTGCTGGGCACCGATTTTCCCTACGACGACTTCCTGCCCCAGGCCCGCACCATCCAGGTCGACATCGATCCCGGTCGGCTCGGCAGGCATACCGCCCTGGATCTGGCCGTGCACGGCGACGTGGGGGAGACCATCCACGCCCTGCTGCCGCGGCTGCGGCCGCGCTCGGATCGCTCGTTCCTGGATCGGATGCTGCGCGAACACGAGCGCGGGTTGCAGAAGGTGGTCGACGCCTACACCCGCGACATCGAACACCACACCCCCATCCACCCGGAGTACGCGGCCGCGATCCTCGACGACGTCGCCGCCGACGACACCGTCTTCACCGTCGACACCGGCATGGGAAACGTCTGGGCCGCACGGTATCTCACCCCCAACGGCCGCCGCCGCGTCATCGGCTCGTTCCGGCACGGCAGTATGGCGAACGCGCTGCCGCACGCCATCGGTGCGCACTTCGCCGACCCCGGGCGGCAGGTGGTCTCCATCTCCGGTGACGGCGGGCTGTCCATGCTCATGGGCGATCTGCTCACCGTGGCCACCTACGATCTGCCGGTCAAGGTGGTGGTCTTCAACAACTCGTCGCTGGGCATGGTCAAACTGGAGATGCTGGTCGACGGTTTCCCCGACTTCGGAACCGACAGTCCGCCAATCGATTTCAGCGCCATCGCCGCCGGATGCGGCATCCCCTCGGTCCGGGTCGAGGACCCCGCGAAGATCCGCCCGGCCCTCACCGACCATCTGAACCGCCCCGGCCCCGCCGTGATCGAACTGATCACCGACCCCAACGCCCTGTCCATCCCCCCGAAGATCACCGCCGCCCAGGTCCGCGGCTTCGCGCTCGCGGCCGGCCGGACCGTCCTCGACGGCGGTGTCGGCAAGATGATCGAACTGGCCCGGACCAATTTGCGTAATGTTCCGCGGCCGTGACGGCGCCCCCGCGGCCACCCCGAGCGCGGGGACGCCCGTCGACTCGAATTCAGCCCACGCTGCGCGAGACCCGCGGGGTGGAGCTGTCCCCCCGCATCACGGCGTCCCACCACGAACTCAGCGGGCTGGGGTCCGGCCAGACCACCGACGTTTCCGCCGTGCCGGAATCCTGCTGGGTGTTCCTCTGGTCGATCACACTGTCCTCCTGAGCGCTTGACCTGCCCAGACTCGGGCCGCGAAGGCGCGGACGCCTTCGTCCCCGTCATACCCCCGGTGGGTGCGTCCAATCAGGGTGCGCGACAGGTGTGACCTTCGGCATGACCGAACGGCCGTGGGGTATCTCCCCGGCGTACGCGTCCGCAGCGTTGCCACAGGAGGCCGAGATGCCGGGTCGTCGCTTCGTCGCTCATGCCGCGTGTGTCGCCTTGCTGGCGCTCGCGCCCGTTTGGTCCCCCTACGACATCGTCCCGAATCCGTTCAACTGCCTGTTGAGCACGGGTTCCGCGCGGTTCTGTCTGAATGTGTAGAACTTCGTGATGTTTGACTGGTTCCCGGTTGGTAATAGCCGTGAGGCCACTCGAACGGACGGAGGAGACCCTTGGCATCGTGGGTGCCGCTGATCGCTGCCGTATTGGGCGTACTCGCCACGGCGGTATTGCTCGCCTACGGCGGATACATCGCGGACTACCGCCGCCGCGTCCGGGCGGCGTTCCGCACCGCCCCCCTCGCCGCCGACGAACCGGCAATGTCCGCCCCACCCCTATCCGGAGCCTCGTAGGCCCCACCGTTTCGGTAGCGCGGCAGGCACGTCCCTCGGTAGCGCGGCAGGCACTTCCCTCGGCCCGAACGGTCCCATCGCTTCGGCAGCGCAAGCACTTTCGCCGGACCGGCCCACCGCGGGGATATCGGCCCCCTCATCGCACCCCGATCAACCCCACCGCTTCGGTAGCGTGGTGGGTAAGGGTCGCAGGGGTGCGGCCGTGAAGGGGAGTGGGACATGGTCCAGGCCGAGGCGGTGGATCGGACCGAATTCGTCGGCGAGGATTTCCACCAGGATCCGCACAAGTACTACGAGCGCTGGCGGCAGCGCGGGCCGGTGCACCGGGTGCGCTTTCCCGCCGGGCTGCCCGCCTGGGTCGTCACGGGGTACGCCGAAGCCCGTGCGGCGCTGGCCGATCCGCGATTGCGCAAGGACGCGCGCGGAATGCGGGCCCTGTTCGACCGCAAAGGCGTTCCGCCGCGCTGGAATTCGGGATCGGTGAGCCTGTCGATCCACATGCTCAACAGCGATCCGCCCGACCACACCCGGCTGCGCAAACTCGTGAACAAGACCTTCACCCCGCGCCGGATGACCGAACTGCGCCCGCGCATCGAGGAGATCACCACCGGCCTGCTGGACGCGATGGATCGCCACGACACCGTCGACCTGCTCCAGTCCTACGCGATTCCCTTGCCCGTCACGGTGATCTGCGAACTGCTCGGCGTCCCCTTCATCGACCGCGAGGGCTTCCAGAGCTGGACCAAGGTCCTGCTCGGCGCGGCGCCGTCGAGCCCGGAGGAGATCTCCGCCGCGGCCACGAGCATGCAGGGCTATCTCGAATCCCTGGTGGCGGACAAACGCGCCCACCCCGGCGAGGATCTGCTGTCCGCGCTGGTGCAGGTCAGCGACGACGGCGATCAGCTCAGCGCGGGCGAACTGGTCGCCATGGCGTTCCTGCTGCTGGTCGCGGGCCACGAGACCACCGTGAACCTGATCGGCAACGGCACCTACGCGCTGCTGCGCGACCGCCGCCAATTCGACGCGCTGCGAACCGATCCCGAGGGCATCCCCGCCGCGATCGAGGAATTCCTGCGCTACGACGGCCCGGTCGGCTGGGCCAGCCTGCGCTACACCGTCGAACCGGTGCGCATCGCCGACCGCGAGATCCCCGCCGACGAGATCGTGTACGTGGCGCTGGCCGCGGCCAATCACGATCCGAGCCGCTACAGCGGCGCCGACCGCCTCGACATCACCGCCGACGCGGGCGGGCACCTCGCCTTCGGGCACGGCATCCACTTCTGCGTGGGCGCGCCGCTGGCCCGGCTCGAGGCGAACATCGCGTTCTCGGCTCTGCTGCACCGCTTTCCGGACCTGACGCTCGCCGATCCGGAGTTCGCCCCGCACTGGCAGTCCAGCTTCCTCATCCGGGGCATGAACGAACTGCCCGTGAAGTTGCGCGGCTGACTCATCCCGTCGTGGGCAGCCCGAGCAGGGCCTCGCGCTGCTCGCGCACGGTCTCCCGGATCGCCTCGACCACGGCCGCGACCTCCGGACGGCGCAGCGTCTCCGCCCGCGCCACCAGCCAGTAGGTCAACCGCACCGCCACCCGCTCGGGCAACACCCGGACCAGATCGGCGTGCCGGTCGGCCATGAAACACGGCAGCAGACCCAACCCGGCCGCGGCCCGCGTCGCCTCGACGTGCACGAAGACATTGGTCGAGGACACCGACTGCCGCATCATCGGCGCGAAGTTCGACGCCAGATCCAGATCGTCGACCTGCAACAGGGATTCGATGAAGTAGACCAGCGGATAACGACCCAACTCCTCGATCGTCCCCGGCATCCCGTGCTCGCCCAGATAGTCGCGCGACCCGTACAGCCCCAGACAGTAGTCCCCCAGCCGAATCGCCTGCGCGCGCAACACTTTAGGCTCCCCGACCACCACCTCGAGATCCACGCCGGAGCGCTGCACCGACGCGCGCCGGGTCGCCGCGACGATCTCCACCGCCAGGCGCGGATGCCGACGCTGCACGCGCGCGGCCGAGGGCGCCGCGATATAGGCGCTGAAACCGTCGGTGGCCGAGATCCGCACCATACCCTCGAGCGTGCGGGCGCCGTCGGCGTCGGCGGCCAGCGAACGCACCGCCGACTCCACCGCCTCCGCGGCCGCCAGCGCCTCGCGGCCCAGTTCGGTCAGCTCCCAGCCGCCGGTCACTCGGGTCAGCACCCGCCCGCCGAGCGCGTGCTCGAGCGCGGCGATGCGCCGGGAGATCGTGGTGTGGTTGAGGCCGAGTTCATCGGCGGCGGAGACGAATCGGCCGGAGCGGCCGACGGCGAGCAGAACGAGCAGATCGTCCGCGCTGGGGCGGCGGCCGAGGTCGGGCATATCTGCATTCTCGCAGACGCGGACTGCGGATCTGGGCATTGCGGGCGGCGATATCTGCACCAATACTCGGGCACATCGAGTTTTTGTGTCGGCCATCACAATTCGTTCGCGATATGGCCGAGGTCATGAAGGAGCAGTGCCATGACGTCCAGCGCAGTACCGCCGAACCCGCCCGACGCACCGGCCCCGCGCGGTCTGCGCCGGGTCGTGGCCGCGTCCATGGCCGGGACCGTCGTGGAGTGGTACGAGTTCTTCCTCTACGGCACCGCGGCCACGCTGGTGTTCGGCAAGGTCTTCTTCCCCGCGAGCTCGAGCGATCTGGACGCGATCCTCGCCGCGTTCGTCACCTACGCGGTCGGATTCGCGGCCCGGCCGCTGGGCGGGGTGGTGTTCGGGCACTTCGGGGATCGGTACGGGCGCAAGAAGCTGTTGCAGTTCAGCCTCGTATTGGTCGGCGCCGCAACGTTTCTCATGGGCTGCCTGCCCACCTTTCACCAGGTCGGATACTGGGCGCCCGCGCTGCTGGTGATCCTGCGCTTCGTGCAGGGCTTCGCGGTCGGCGGTGAATGGGGCGGGGCGGTGCTGCTGGTCGCCGAGCACAGTCCGGCGAGCAGGCGCGGATTCTGGGCGAGCTGGCCGCAGGCCGGGGTGCCGATGGGCAATCTGCTCGCCACCGTCGTGCTGCTGGTGCTGACCTCCACGCTCTCGGACGCGGCGTTTCTGAGCTGGGGCTGGCGGGTGGCGTTCTGGCTGTCGGCGGTCGTGGTGCTGGTCGGCTACTACGTGCGCACCAAGGTGACCGACGCGCCGATCTTCGTGGAGGCGCAGCGCGAAATGGAACAGCGCGCGGCGACGTCGTTCAGTGTGGTCGAGGTGCTGATGCGTTATCCCCGTGGGGTTTTCACCGCCATGGGCCTGCGCTTCGCCGAGAACATCATGTACTACCTGGTGGTCACCTTCTCGATCACGTACCTGAAGGTGCACGTCAAGGCCGATACCAAGCACATCCTGTGGTGGCTGCTGATCGCGCACGCCGTGCACTTCCTGGTCATCCCGCTGGCCGGGCGGCTCAGCGACCGGATCGGGCGGCGGCCGGTGTACCTGCTCGGCACGGTCGCGGCGGCAACCTGGGGCTTCTTCGCCTTTCCCATGATGGACAGCAAGCACAACGCGGTCATCCTGCTGGCGATCATCATCGGGCTGGTGTTCCACGCCTTCATGTACGCGCCGCAACCGGCGATCATGGCGGAGATGTTCCCGACCCGCATGCGGTATTCGGGTGTGTCGCTGGGCTATCAGGTGACCTCGATCGTGGCCGGATCGCTGGCCCCGATCATCGCGGTGCGACTGCTGGACTCGTTCGGCTCGTCGGTGCCCATCGCGTGGTACCTCGCCGCGGCCGCGGTCGTCACGGCGGTGGCCGTCGGGTTCGCCCGCGAAACCCGGGGCCTGGCACTGGAATCGGTGGATCGCGCCGACGCGGGGGCGCGGACGGGAAAGGTGGAGGTGAACGCGCGATGACGGATCTGACCGGACGGGCGGCCCTGGTGACGGGCGGGGCGAGCGGGATCGGGGCGGCCTGTGCCCGCGAACTCGCCGCCCGCGGGGCGACGGTCACCGTGGCCGACGTGGACGCGACGGGCGCGGAGAAGCTGGCCGCCGAACTCGGCGGGCGCGCGTGGGCGGTGGATCTGCTGGACGTGGCCGGGCTCGAGGATTTGCGGCTCGAGATCGACATCCTGGTGAACAACGCGGGCGTGCAGACGGTTTCGCCGCTGGAGTCCTTCCCGCCGGAGCGGTTCCGGCACATCCTCACCCTCATGGTCGAGGCGCCGTTCCTGCTGGTGCGCGCCGCGCTGCCGCACATGTACGCGCGCGGCTACGGCCGGATCGTGAACATCTCCTCGGTGCACGGCCTGCGCGCCTCGCCGTACAAGGCCGCCTACGTCACCGCCAAACACGCGCTCGAGGGACTGTCCAAGGTGACCGCGCTCGAGGGCGGCCCGCACGGCGTCACCAGCAACTGCGTCAACCCGGGCTATGTGCGAACCCCCTTGGTGGACAAGCAGATCGCCGACCAGGCCGCCGCCCACGGCATTCCCGAACGCGAGGTCGTGGAGCAGGTGCTGCTCACCGAGAGCGTGGTGAAACGGCTCATCGAACCGGACGAGGTCGCGTCCCTGGTGGGCTGGCTCGTCTCCGCGCCCGCGGGCATGGTGACCGGCGCGTCCTATGTGATGGACGGCGGGTGGACGGCCCGATGACCGACAGCCAGTGGGAGCCGACCCCCGACGAGATCGCCGCCGCGCGAGTGACCGCCTTCGCGCGCTTCGTCACCGCGCGGACCGGCCACGAATTCGCCGACTACCACGCCCTGTGGCGCTGGTCGGTCGCGGACGTGGCCGAATTCTGGGGCGCGCTGTGGGAGTTCCTCGGCTTCGGCCCCGCACCCGAACGGGTGCTGACCTCGAGGGAAATGCCGGGCGCGCAATGGTTTCCGGACACCCGGCTGAACTACGTCGACCGGGTCATCGCCCAGGCCCGCACCGACCGCCCCGCGATCGTCGGCCTCGGCGAGGACGCCCCCACCGTCGAACTGTCCTGGGCCGAAACACTCGGTCGCGCCGCCGCTTTCGCCCGCACCCTGCGCTCGCTCGGCGTCGGTCCCGGCGACCGGGTGGCCGGATATCTGCCCGACATCCCCGAGGCCGTGATCGCGTTCCTCGCCACCGCGAGCCTCGGCGCGATCTGGAGCGCCTGCGGCCAGGACTACTCCGCGCGCGCCGCCCTCGACCGCCTCGGCCAGCTGGAACCGGTCGTGCTCGTCGCCGCCGACGGCTACCGCTACGGCGGCCGCGCGCACGACCGGACCGGCGAGATCGCGGCCCTGCGCGCCGGACTGCCCGGCCTGCGCGCCACCGTCGTCGTGCGGCGGCTCGGCGCGACCCCGGTCGAGGACGCGCTCGACTGGGCGGAGGCCAGCGCGGGCGGCGGCGAATTGCGCCCGGAGCCCGTGCCTTTCGACCATCCGCTGTGGGTGCTGTTCTCCTCCGGCACCACCGGACTGCCCAAGGGCATCGTGCACGGCCACGGCGGCGTACTGCTCGAACACCTCAAGGCGGTCGCGCTGCACTTCGGCATCGGGCGCGACGACACCTTCTTCTGGTACACCAGCCCCAGCTGGATGATGTGGAACTTCCGCAACGCGGGCCTGCTCACCGGCGCCACCATCGTCTGCTACGACGGCAACCCGGCCCGCCCGCGTCCCGACGCGCTGTGGGAGCTGGCCGCGCGCACCGGCACCACCGTCCTCGGCACCAGCCCGGGTTACGTACTCGGATGCGTCAAGGCGAATGCCGTGCCGCGCGCGGACTTCGACCTGTCCCGGCTGCGCGCGGTGGGCGTCACCGGCTCCGCGCTGCCGCCGTCGTCGTCGCTCTGGCTGGGCGAACACATCGGCGCGCGCGTCCAGGTCGCCTCGATCAGCGGCGGCACCGACGTGGTGTCGGCGTTCTTCGGCGCGACCCCGACCGTGCCGGTGTGGCCCGGGGAGCTGTCCGCGCCCTACCTCGGCGCGGCCGTCGACGCCTTCGATCCCGCGGGCCGGTCGGTGCGCGGCGAGATGGGGGAGCTGGTGATCACCGCGCCCATGCCGTCGATGCCGGTCGGCTTCTGGCGCGATCCGGACGGAAAGCGTTATCGCGCGGCCTATTTCGACATGTTCCCGGGGGTGTGGCGGCACGGGGACTGGATCACGATCACCGACCGCGGCAGCGTCGTCGTGCACGGGCGCTCGGACTCCACGCTGAACCGGCACGGGATCCGCATGGGGTCGGCCGACATCTATCAGGCCGTGGAGCAGCTTCCGGAGATCGTCGAATCGCTCGTCGTCGGGGTCGAACGGCCCGACGGCGAGTACTGGATGCCGTTGTTCGTGGTCCTCGCGGCGGGCGTCGAGCCGAATGCCGCACTGCGCCAGCGCATCACCGAGGTGATCCGCACCCACGTCTCGCCGCGGCACGTCCCCGACGAGATCATCCCCGCCCCCGCCATCCCGCACACCCGCACCGGCAAACGCCTCGAGGTGCCGATCAAGCGACTGCTGCAAGGCGCGGACCCCGACACCGTCGTCGCCCGCGGCGCGGTGGACGATCCGGACCTATTGGACTGGTTCGCGGCGCGGCGACCCGCATAATCGAGGGGAAACATGGAGGTGGAACATGGAACCGATCGTGACCGTGACCGGTGGCCGGGTGCGCGGCTTCGTCCGCGACGGCGTATCCGTCTTTCTCGGCATCCCCTACGCGGCCGCGCCGGTGGGACCCGCGCGCTGGCAACTGCCGCAACCGGTTCCGGCCTGGGACGGCGTGCGCGCGGCCACCGAATTCGGCGGCACCTGCGCGCAGTCGCCGTACCCCGCGCCCATCCACGCGCTCATCGGCAGTGACGGCATCCCGGGTGACGAATACCTGAACGTCAACGTCTGGACCCCGGATCCGGGCGCGGCGGGGCTGCCGGTGCTGGTCTGGATCCACGGCGGCGCGTTCAGCCGCGGCTCCAACGCCCGCCCGATCTACGACGGCGGCACCTTCGCCCGCGACGGCGTGGTCACCGTGGCCATCAACTATCGGCTCGGCGCGTCCGGCTTCGCCGCGGTTCCCGGCGCCCCGCACAACCGGGGTCTGCACGATCAGATCGCCGCGCTGCGCTGGGTGCGCGAGAACATCGCGGCCTTCGGCGGGAATCCGGACGACGTCACCGTCTTCGGCGAGTCCGCGGGCGGCATGAGCGTGGCGACCCTGCTGGCCGCGCCGCCCGCGCGCGGACTGTTCCGCCGGGCCGTCGTGCAGAGCGGCAACGGATCGGCGGTGTGCGAGGCGGGTGACGCGGAACGGTTCGGCGGCCTGCTCGCCGAGCGGCTCGGCCTCGAGGCCAGCGCCGCCGCGTTCGGCGAGCTGACCCCCGCGCGACTGATCGAGGGGCAGAACGCGATCGCCCTCGACCTCATGCTCAACCCCGACCCCGCCCGCTGGGGCGCCTCGATCGTCGCCAACGGGCTGGGCATCCTCGGGTTCTTCCCGGTCGTCGACGGCGAGCTGGTCCCCGATCGGCCCGTGGATGTCGTGGCGGCCCAGGGTGATTCCGCGGTACCGCTGCTGATCGGCTGGAACACCGACGAGTTCCGCTTCTTCACCTTCCCCACCGGCCTGGCCGCGGGCATCACCGACGAGACCCTCCCGCTGCTGCTGCCGCGCTACGGCCTCGATCCGGCCGTCGCCGACGACTACCGCGCCAACCGTCCCGGCGCGAGCGCCGCCGACGTGTTCGCCGCGATCATCACCGACGCCGTCTTCCGCGACGACGCCACCCGCATGGCCGAGGCCAATCCGGACGCGCACGCCTACGAATTCGCCTGGCGCTCGGGCGTTCCCGACCTGGGCGCGTGTCACGTCCTCGAGATCCCGTTCGTCTTCGATCGACTCGCCGCCGCGCACGACCTGACCGGACCCACCCCGCCGCAGGCGCTGGCCGACGAGGTTCACGCCGCCTGGGTCGCGTTCGCCACCCACGGCGATCCCGGCTGGCCGCGCTACACCCCCGACACGCGGCTCGTGCGCACGTTCGACTTCCCCGAGTCCCGCACGGTCGCCGACCCGCGCGGCGACGAACTCGCGGCCCTGCGCAAGGCCCACATGCGCGTAAACCTGTGAGAATCAGCGGAAAATCATAGGAACGGCACAGGATCGCGCCAGGCTCGACGGTCACTCTGGAACCAGTACAGGTACTCGGCGACAGGAGGTGCGGACGATGGTCGAAATCGAGGTCTCCGGCACGACGGTGACGGTGCACGTGCTGGGCGCGCACCGCTTCCTGGGCCTGCGCGAGCAGATCACCTTCGACCTGAGCGAGGTCACCGGGGTCGGCCGCGCGGAGGTGGACCGGCGTCCGCCCTGGGTGCGCACGCCGGGCACGTTCTTCCCGGGCGTGATCGCCGCGGGCACCTTCCGCGGCAAGGGCCGCAAGGAGTTCTGGGACACCCTGTTCGACGGGCGCGCGGTGCGCATCGACCTGTCCGGTTCGGATCTGACCCGGCTCGTGGTCGACGTGGACGATCCCGAGGCCGTGCTCCGCACCCTGGTGTCGGCCGCCGCGCGGGCGGCCTGACGGGCCGCGTCCGTCTCACATCGTGGGAGTGTCGGGATGGTGAGGTTTGAGTACATCCCGAAAATGGTGAATTGTCGTGGTGGTCAGCCTGTTTGAATGAGCCATTATCGGCGTGTCGTGCGCGCCACGCCGACGCGACACGCGTTTTGGCAAATCTGCAGTTTCGCTCGCGGGTCGAATCGACTATTAATGTCGTGTGTCGTTTCCACCCGTGATCACGTGTGTGCCACCGCATCTCACCGGGCGGTGGTCGAGGTGACCGTCGAACACCCCATGGGAGACGAGGTCACGCAGCTGGCGAGGCGGGTCGAGAAGGCCCGCGGGCGTATGGCCTTCCAGTTCGACCCGTCGCTGACCGAGGCGCTGTCGGAGGACGAGCTCAAGGCCGAACGCGAACTCGCCGAACGGATTCGCGAACAGGAACGCGAACAGCGTTGGAAGAACGTGCAGGCGGCGGCCTCGGCGTCCGATCGCGCACGGCAGACATCCGAAGAGATCGCGAAGGCCGACATGCGAGATCTCCTGATGGCTCGAAAGGCGATCGCCGCGCAGCGGCGCGAGTCCAGCCCACATGCCAAGCTGGCCTCGCTGTATCGGCATCGGGCCTGGTCACAGCGCGCCCTCGCGGGCGTGGTGATGGCTGGCATGCTGTGGTCTGCCGTCAACGTCCAGCACAACATCGCGCCCGGCGGCCCCACCGACCCGCTCTACTGGTTCAGCTACCTGCTCGAGGCCATGATCAGCGTGTGTCTGGTCATCATCATGATCGGCACCAACAAGGTCTCCGAGTGGGGAATCCTGGAGAGCCGCAGGCAGATCGTCGTCGCCGAACTGGCGCTGCTGGCCTTGACCGTGGGCCTGAACACCTATCCGTATCTGCGCTCCGGCTCGTGGTACGACGTCGGCGTGCACGCGGTCGCCCCGATCATGGTCGGTGTCGCGCTGCTGGTGCACGATTCGGCCAGCAACCGCTACGGGCAGGCCATCGCCCGCGCCACCGATCAGGTGCAGGACCTGCCCGATCCGGCCGAGCAGATCCGGCGCACGCTGCCCACCTTCGTCAGCTTCATCCGCCAGGCCGCGCCGGACACCCGGCCGTCCACCCCGCTGCCCGCGCTGCCCACGGCCCCCGGCGAGCAGCCGCAACAACAGCAGCAGGCCGCCGCCGAGCCCGGCAAGGCCGATGTGCGCGACGCCGAAACCGTCGAGCCCATGGTCGAACCCGATATCTGGCTGCCGAAATCCTCGTCGTCGGCGGACAATTCGTCGGCCAAGAGCTGGATGTCGGACCTGAAGGACGCGCCGAAGACGGGCGGTAAGAAGCCCAAGCCGAGCGCGGAGGCCGAGGCCGACGACCCGTCGAATCTCTATGACACGGGCCAGTTCCGGATCGCGGAGACCCTGGAACAGGAGCTCGCCGAACTGCGTGCCGAACGCCGCCGCGCCCGCGCCAAGAAGCAACAGCGCGCCGGGGCGACCAACGGCGCCGGGGACGACGAATAGGTGACCCCCTCTCCGGCCCTCGGCGAAATGCCGAGGGCCGGAGTCGTTTTCGGGCTCTGATCAGGTCAGATGGTCGAAATCGCCACGGACCCAGCCGATGTAGCGGTCGGCCGAGCGGCGGATGACCGCGCGGGCGTCGGCGTCCACGACATTCGCGAAATTGTCGTAGAGCCGGTCGAAGTCGAGCTCGAGCACCGTGCGGGTCACCCGCTCGACCACACCGGCCGACAACGGGATTCGGTTCGGATAGCTCCGCATGAACGTCACCGACGTGTGATCCGGATTGGCCTGGATGGTGTCGGCGCTGAACAGCGCGCCGCGCCCCCCGGCACCCGCCGCCCAGTGCGCGACCGCGCTGCCCGGGAAGTGCCCGCCCACCTGACGCAGCGTCAGGCCGGGCGCCACCTCCACCCGGCCCGACCACGGCCGAATCACCGGATCGGGCCGGGCGATCCATTCGGTGTCCGCCTCGGCCACCAGCACCGGTACCCCGCCCAGCGCCCGGCTCCACTCGATCTGCTGACCGAAGTGATGCGGGTGGCTGGGCGCGATCGCCACCACCTCGCCCAGTTCGCGCACCCGCGCGACGGCCGCGTCGTCGACGGACCCGGGCAGATCCCACAGCAGATTCCCCGCGGGCGTGCGAATCAGGTGCGCGCGCTGGCCGATTCCGAACTTCGGCTCGACGGTCAGTCCGAACAGGTCGGGTTCGAGTTCGCCCACCCGGACCCGGTGCCCGGCCGCGACGACGTCGCCGAGCGTGCTCCAGTGCTGGCCGTCGGCGGGCATCCACTGCCGTTCGTCGGCGCAGATGCGGCACACGCGCGCCGCCTCCTCGTGCTCGACGGCGCAGGTGCTACAGATCTTCCACGTCATGGGTTCACTGTCGCACGGCGTCCCGCACGAAGCCGTCGGCATCGCGCAGGAGTCGCCGGGCCCGTTCGGCGTCGGAGCCGGTGAGCTGCATGACGATGGCCGTCTTGGAGTTGCCGTCGGCCGCGTCGAGCAGGGCCGCGGCCGTCGCCGCGTCGACGCCGGTCGCCTCGGCCACGATGCGCAGCGCGCGGTCGCGCAGCTTGGTGTTGGACGGATGCAGATCGACCATGAGATTGCCGTACACCTTGCCGGAGCGGACCATCACCGCGGTGGAGATCATATTGCACACCAGCTTCTGCGCGGTGCCCGCCTTGAGCCGGGTGGAACCGGTGAGAACCTCTGGGCCCGTGGGGATTTCGATCGCCACGTCGGCGTGCTCGCTCAGCTCCGCGTCCGGATTGCAGGAGATCGCGACCGTGCCCGACCCGACCGACCGCGCGTACCGCAACGCGCCGATCGCGTAGGGCGTGCGCCCGCTCGCGGCCAACGCGATCACCACGTCGTCCGGGCGCAACTCGATCGCCGCGAGATCGCGCACCGCGAGTTCGGCGTCGTCCTCGGCGCCCTCGACCGAGCGGATCAGCGCGGTGGGCCCGCCCGCGATCACGCCGACCACCTCACCCGGATCGGTGCCGAAGGTCGGCGCGCACTCCGCGGCGTCGAGCACGCCGATCCGCCCGCTGGTGCCCGCGCCCACGTACAGCATTCGCCCGCCCGCGCGCCGGGCCGCGACGATCCGCTCCACCGCGGCCGCGATCCGCGGGATCGCGCCCGCCACCGCCTCCGGCACCGAGGCGTCGGCGGCGTTCATGGTGCGCAGCAACCGTTCGACCGGCATGGTGTCCAGGTCCGCGGTCGACGGATCGGTCGCCTCGGTGTCGAGGGTGGCGAACTCGGACAAGGGGGCCTCCTGGTTCGGCTACGGTTCTCTGCTCCGGCGGTCGATCACGGCGTCGTGGGTGCGGCGCAGCGCCAGCCCCGCGGCCGGGGTGCGTTGCAGCACACCGATGTACAGCGCGTCGACCACCAGCAGCTGACTCATCCGGCTGGCCATGGCCGCCGAGCGGAAACCGTCCTCGCGCCCGGCGACCAGGATCGCGTGCGTCGCCGCGCGGGCCAGCCGCGACTGCGGGCTCGCGGTGACCGCGACCGTCCGGGCCCGGGTGCCCACGCGGCGCACGGCCTCCACGATCGCGGCGGTCTCGCCCGAATGGGAGAAGGCGATCACCACGTCGTCGGCGTCGAGCAGGCTGGTCTGCACCAGCGCGTCGTCCTCGGAAGTGCTTGCCCGGCACCACTTTCCGATGCGGGTGAGCTTCTGCTCCAGATCGGTGGCGACCAGCCCGGACGCGCCGATGCCGAGCAACTGGATCCGGCGGGCCGCGACCAGCGACTCCACCACCGCCGTCAGGGTCGCCGGATCGGCCAGATCCGCCGTGGCCACCATGCCCTCGGTCTCGAAGGCGCTGAGCTTGTGCAGCACCTTGCCCAGCGGGTCGTCGGCGACGATATCGGTGGCGAAGACCGGGGTCCCGCCCTCGCCGCCGACCGCGGCCAGGGCCAGGCGGAGCTGGGGATAGCCGTCGTAGCCCAGGGTCTTGGCCAGGCGCACCACCGCGGAGGTGCTGGTGTCGGCGCGCTCGGCGAGCTGGTTCACCGTGAGCTGCGCGGCGCCGGGCGGGTCGTCCAGGATCACGCGGGCCACGCGCAATCCGGTCGGCGTCAGCCGCGGCATCGCCGTCAACAGGCGAGTGCGGACGTCGTCATCCTCAGCCATGGTTCACCAGTTTGCCTCTACGGGTCGCGCGGGAGTCGGAGCGGGATGCAGTCGGCTGGCCAGCCCGCCCACCGCGAGGGTGACCGCCACCCCGATCGGTACCAGCCATTGCGCGGCGATCGCCTTGTGCGTGGCGACCCCGTCGACGGTGACCTCGATCTTGATCACCCGGACCACGAACGTCATCACCAGCACGGTCGCCACGAACGCCGCGATGGCGTCGATCTGGTTGGCGCGCTTGACGAATCGGCCCAGCACGAACGCGCCCAGCAGCGCGCCGTAGGTGTATCCGGCGATGGCGAGCGCGGTCAGGTAGACGTTGCCGGTGGTGGTGCTGAAGGCCATGGCGAACACGGCCATCAGCACCGCCCACACCAGCGTCATGACGCGGGCCAGACGCAGCATGGTGGCGTCGGGGAGCTCGCGGGTCGAGAAACTGTGCACGATATCGGCGACGGTCGAATTGGCCATCGAGTTCAATGCCGCCGACAATGAGCCCATCGCCGCGCCGAGGATTCCGGCGACCAGCAGGCCCGAGATCACGACGGGCAGCCCGTGCAGGATGAAGTCCGGGTACAGGTTGTCGGCGGTGGCCAGGCCGAGTTCCTTGGGGGTGCGGCCCCCGTTGTAGGCCCACAGCAGCGCGCCGACGAGGGAGAAGGCGGCGAACTGCACGGCGACGAAGACCCCGGAGCCGATCATGGCCCGGCGGCTGTCGGCGAGCGAGCGGGTGGCCAGGATGCGTTGCACGATGAGCTGATCCGACCCGTGCGAGGCCATCGAGAACAGCGCGCCGCCGATGATCGCCGTGGGCAGGGCGAAGCTGCTGGTGAGGATGTGTCCGAGCGCGAAATCGGTGTCGAAGACGCGGAACTTGCCCGCGTGATAGGCGTCGGCCCAGCCGGCGGCGCCCACGTGCCCGGTGAGCACGCCGATCGCGATGAGCGCGCCGACGAGGTACAGCCCCATCTGCACCGCGTCGGTCCAGATGACCGCCTTGATGCCGCCGAGGTAGGTGTAGAGCACGGTCACCAGCGTCAGCGCCGCGATGATCACGTCGTAGCCCAGCCGCACCCCGAATTCGGCCAGCAACAGGTGCAGCGGGATCGCGGAGGCGAACAGCCGCACGCCCTCGGCGAGCAGCCGGGTGAACACGAAGGTCACCGACGCCACGCCCTGGAGATACCGCCCGAACCGCAGCCGCAGGTATTGGTAGGCGCTGACGAATCCGCCGCGCTTGTACAGCGGGATGAGCGCGAAGGCCACGATCGTGCGCCCGACGATATAGCCCAGGGCCAGTTCGACATTCCCGAAGCCCTGATCGGTGTACGCCCCGCCCGGGATGGAGATGACGGTGAGCACGCTGGTCTCGGTGGCGACCACCGAGAAGCACACCGCCCACCACGGCATCCGGCCCTCGCCGACGAAGTAGTCCCCGCTGGACCGCTGCCGCCCCGACCGCCGCAACCCGATCCAGCCCACCACGACGAGGTAGACGACGATGACGGCGACATTGAGTGCGTTCATCGTGACTCCCCGGTGGCAGAACAGACTGCTGGGTAATTCTCATTTGAACTATGTGTTCTGTCAATAATTGTCACGCCGGATCACCAATTTCTCCACGGCGGTCGCGGTGTCGAGCGCCAGCAGCGCGGCCCCGTCGATGGGCGCGCCGAGCGGTTCGCGGCGCTGCACCCGCCGCGCGATGGCGGTGTCGAGCGGGTTCAGCAGCGGCGCACCGAGATTGGTGAGACCCCCGATGATCGCGCACGGCACGGGGTCCAGGTCGCAGTGCTCGGCGGCGGCGTGCACGGTGGCGGTCAGATGGCCGACGGCCGTGGTCATGATGTCGGCGGCCACGGCGTCGGTATCGGCGGCGGCCGCGACGACCGGGGCGAACCGGGCGGTGAGCAGGGGCGGATTGTCGTGGCGGCCCAGCACATACGGCAGTTCGGTGAGCGGTACGCCGTACTCCTCGACCGCCTCGGCCGCCAGCACGGTGTGCGGACCGCGCCCGTCGAAGGCCCGCAGCGCGGCGCGCAGCCCCGCCGACCCGATCCACGCCCCGCCGCCCTCGTCGCCCAGAAACGGACCCCATCCGTCGATCCGCACGAGTTCCCCGCCCGTGCCGACGACCGTGGCGACCACCCCGGTGCCGAGGGTCAATACCACCCCCGGATGTCCGCCGAGCGCGCCGACGTGGGCGGTGACGGCGTCGGAGGCGACGGCGACGGCCGCCACGCCCGGAAGTTCGACCAGCCGATCGGCCAGTTCCACCGCCGCCGTCGGCGCGGACCACGCCCCCGCCGCCCCCACCGCCACGGTCAAACCCGTTGGCGCCCCGTCGATTCCCGCGATGATCCGCTCGATCGCCCGAAACGCCGCGGGCCCACCCTCCGCATCGGCGAGCCCCCGCGTCCCCGCCGCCGTCGTGGCCCGCACCTCCCGCCCGCCGACGCGCAGGGAACTCCGACAGCTCGTCTTCCCCAGATCCACAGCGAGCACCGCCCGCCCGGAGGGCGGATCGCCAGCCGATAGCCGAGCGTCCGATTCGCCCCGCCTGCCCCCGCTTTCGGCCCCCTCGCCCCCGAGTTCGTCACGAACCATCCGGTACTACCCCCCAGCGGGCGAACACCGCCCCTAACGCGATCAACACCGCCAGCACGATACTCGAGATCCGCTCCCGGCACCGGCTGGACAGGCCATTCGACCGAGATTGCTACGTGGTGTCTGACAATCGGGTTCACACACAACGTGGAGCGCGGCACGGTCGAGCGGGCCATGTGTCGACTATGGCCTCGGATAGTTCCGGTGTAAATCGTTCGAAGAGCCGACTTTTGGTGGGTGGGGGTGTTGCGGCCGGTGCACCGGGAGGGGGCTGGGTTGGTCAGTATCGTGCCGGACAAGACGCTGGCCCCTTCGGGTCGCGGTAGGATCGACCCGAAACGTTCGGAAGGGAGGGCTGTGGTGACTGAGCCGAAAATCCCGGTATGGGAATACAATTCACGGATTGCCGCCGCCGACGACGCCGAAAAGGATGCCGTGCGAGCCGAGCTCTACGCCTCACCGTTCCGGGTCCGGATGTACAACGGCGGCGAGATGACCGCCACCATCGAAAACGCTCGTGCCATCCTCGGATTAAATGATCCCGATCAGGTCCTCGAGATATTCCAGGCATTCGAGGCGGCGGGCGGCCTGGCCTGGGATCCCGAAGCCCGCGTGCACATCGAACTCATGCCCGCGGCCGAATACACGAAGCTGGCAAAACGACCCGATAGCCTGCCGAAAGAGCCGCCCGCCGATTTCGACGGCCAGCCCAAGGAGATGTTCTACCGAACGCAGTCCTAGTTTGCCCGGAAGGCGCGCCCGTCGATCGATGGCCCATCCCGCCGGATTCTGCCGAATGCCCCGGCGGGATGGGTAGATCCACCACCCACGGCCTCAGCCTGATCGATCAAGCCCTATTGTAAAGGGATGTCACCCCATTGGGCCCGACCTCGGTGCAGCGCCACTGGCCTACCTCCCACGGGTGGGTGAATTCCCGCCAGGTGATCCAGTTTTCGCAGGCCTCTTTGCTGCTGAAGAGCTCCGGAGGCGGTGCGTCGATGAACCGGGGCTCCGCGCCGACGGAAGTCTTGTGATCATCGAAAACGCTGGATGCCAGCGTGTTTGACGTAGGGGAGGCATCTAACGGTGCGGCCCAGGCATTCACCGTTGCCCCACAGAGCAATGCGCCCGTGGCCGCCAGGGAGGCGGCGTACGTGGCGAATTTGCGAATGAGCATGGCTGTATTCCTCTACTCGACGTTCATTTGAGACGAGTCCCCCCGGGGAATTCAAAATTGCCGACACTCGCTTCGACGCAAGGGATGGTGTGTTTGGTTCCCTGCGGCTTTTGTGACGTGCGTCATATTCGAGGGATGAGTGATTCGAATTGAGATGCACGAGCTCTATGCCCCCCCCGCCAGAGGTCGGGCAACAGTGGGCGCACAGAGCCTCCGTGAATTACTCCACAGATCGACCTGCGGCTGGCTCAGTTCCTGGCCATCATCCCCAGGAACTCCGCCACTTCCGGCACCGACACGTGGGGCTGCACCTCGGTCGCCATGGCGTCGAGTTTGTGGGTGATTCGGGTGGAGGTGATGTGTCGGATGAGCGCGAAATTGTCCGTGAGTAGTCGGCAGCCCTCGGCGATCTCGCCCGCGCGGATCAGGTTTCGGGCGAGTTGTACGTACCACTCGGCTTGTTCGCGGGGCCAGGGTGACGAGCCCTCGATGGCCGCGCGGATGCCACGGGAGGCGGCGGCGTGTTCACCCAGATACATGTGGGCGATGCCCGTCATTCCGCTGAGTAGCGCCTCGGGGAGATAGACCCACTCCGGATCGATGCCGCGCGTGGACCCGTACGCGCGATGCGCGCGGCTCAGCGCATCGGTGATGAGTGACTTGCTGGCCTGCGGATCATGCATGCCCAGGGCGTCCGCTTCTCGAATCGCCATGAGCGACCGCAGTTTCGGCCCGCCGTGGCTCATGGCGGCCCGGGAAGCGGTCTGTGCGTATTGCACGGCCTGGTTGGTTCCGGCGCCGACGCCCCCGTGCCATTCGCTCAGCAGACAACTGGCGTTGCCGAGGGCATGGGCGGTGGCGATGCCATCGCCCGCCGCCGTGGCGGCCTGAACCGCACTCGCGTAGTACCGGCGAGCCTTGTCGAGGCGGCCCGCGTCGTAGTGAACCCAGCCCGCCGCCGTCATCATCTCGGCGGCGGCGCTGTGGAGCGACCGCCCGACCGCCTCGGTGCAGCTGGCGGTGTCGAGCAATCGCTCAACATAGCGCACACCGCTGGCCGCCAGCGGACACAGCCGATCACCGCCGACGAGAAGGTCCAGCTCATGAATCTCGTTGGTACCGGCCGCGATTTCGGCCACGTCCCCGGCGCCGATCCGAACACCAGCGGAGGAGGTCGAGGCGGCGGCCGCGCCCCCGGCAGCCGTCGTCACCGCCCCCAAGGTGCCCGCCCGTAGGAAGTTGCGACGGTCCACATCCGCCTCCTCGTTCGACTCCACCACCAGTATGGCAAGCGGGATGCACGGGCAACCGACACAGAACGCGCACCTCAAACGTCGCTCGTAGCGGTTGTTGCTCCTATACGGAAGGCGTATAGCCTTTGGAAAACAATGTTGATACGGTCCCCTCTGATCAGAGCAAAGGGGTGCACTAGCCGACTTCGGGGGCATTTATGGCGCGGGGATCGAAAACGCATCGCTATTGCATCCGTTGTGGTACCCGGCTCAGTAGTTACAATGCCCAAACCACCTGCGCTGCTTGTGATGCCGCGTCTCGCGCGGAGACGGCTCACCCGCCTCGGGTCCCGCGCGAATTCTGGCAGACCGATCAGATGCGCGATGCGCTCCGAAGCAGGCATATCGGTCGTGTCATCGCTGTCTACCGCCGACATCCCTGGCACTCGCGGCCGTTGTCACAGGAGTTGGTGGCGACCTGGCTCGGCATGACGCAGGCTCAGCTCAGTCGGGTCGAGAACAAAGCGGCGCCGGAACAGCTTTCCCGACTCGTCCATTGGGCGGAAGTCCTTCGGATTCCGGGCGAGCTGTTGTGGTTCGCGCTGCCGAAGTCGACGGCCATCGAGGCGGCGAGGGCACCCGAGCGTGACGACGAGTCGGAGATCCGGCTGGCGCACTCGTTACTCACCGGGTCCGAAAACGATTCGTCAGATAGCGATTTCGGTGAGATCGGAGCGAAGCTCGCTGATGCCTACCGCTGTTTCGACGGCCCGATCGTCGACTTCCTGCGCGAGCAACTGGCGCTCTGCAAACGGATCGATGGCGCGCACGGCCCAACGGCCGCGCTTCCGCGTGCGCTCAACATCGTGGCCGCTACCCGACGACAGACAGGAGACGCGAAGCCCGATGCTCGTCCGTCGCTCCTGACGTTGGGTGCCGACGGCGCCGAGTTCATCGGCTGGCTCTACCGGGACCTCCGGCGACCTCTTGCTGCCGGATACTGGTACGACCGTGCGATCGAAATGGCCCAGGAGGCAGGGGATCTGCCTATGCAGGGCTATGTACTTCTCAGAAAATCGCAGATGGCGTACGACGACCGCGACAGCGTCCGTGTGCTCACCTTCGCACAGGCGGCCGACCGCGGCCCGTGGCGTCTTCCGATCACCATCAGAGCGGAGGTCGTGCAACAAGAAGCTCGCGGCTTGGCCATGCAGGGCGCGACATTCGATGTCATCGCGCGGAAGCTCGACGAAGCCGACGAGCTGCGCGCCGCGCGGCCGTCCGGTTCCGAAGGCGGCGATGTCCACACCCACCTGTTACGCGCGGCCAGCTGCTACCTCGAAGCGGGGAAGCCCGCGAAGGCAGCCGCCCTCTTCGCGACCGTCCTCGAGAGCACCGATTTGTCGGGCCGCGACGAAGGCTATTTTCGTGCTCGGCGAGCCACCGCCCTGGCGCTCAGTGGCGAGCCGGATGGCGCTGCGGCCGAAGGGCTTGCCGCCATGCGCCGAGCCACCGAGAAGCAATCCGTTCGTACCAGAGAAGAACTGCTGCGCGCGGTCGAGGCGATGGAACGATGGCGACATCGTCCAGGGCCGAGGGAATTACGCGAGGCTTTGTCGCCCGACCACGGCTAGTTCGCCAGCCAGCCTCGCACGCTCTCGATGACGAAGGCTTGCCACTTCTGGCTCTGGGGATTCAGGTACAGCGGATCGTCGTGGACCGCGAATCCGTGCTGTGCACCTTCGATTTCGACCAGGCGGTGTTCCACCCGCAGATGTTCGGCCGCTTTTCGAGCGGACTCCACCGGTACGAAGGTGTCCGCTGTGCCTTGCACGATGAGCGTGGGCGAAACGATCTCGGCGACTGCCTGATCGGGTCGGATCCAGAACACTTCGTTGAGGAATGCCCGGCTGTGCAGGACAGGGTAGCGGTGTTCCAGATACCGTTGTTTCTTGAGTAACGCCGCCGCCTCCTCGGTCAGGTGATCGCCGTCCCAGTGCGGCTTCTGGTCGATGTAACGGTCCTTGTAGTCGAGCTGTGGATTCAGGAGCACGAGCCGTTCCAACTCGCTGGGCCGTTTGGCGGCGTAGTAGGCGGCCAGACCACCGCCGAAACTGGTGCCGATGAGATGGATCGCCGATACATCCGTCTCGAGGCACAGATGCGCGATTGCGACTCGAATGTCGTTGAGGTGCGCGGCAAGTGACGATTCCTCCGGCCGGCCTTCGCTCTCCCCGTGGCCACGGAGGTCGTAGCGGAGCGAAGCGACCCCACTGTCGGCCAGTCCCTCCGCCAAGCGAGTGAAGAAGCCGCCCTCTTCCCTGGTCACGCCGCCGCCATGCACCAATACCGCCGCCGAAGATCGATGCCGCGAAGGGAAGACGAGGGTTCCGGAAAGGCGCAGGCCGTCGAGAGTTCGAAAGGTGGTGGCGCTGCTGAGCGGAGGCACGATCCCAGTGAAGCAGATCGTGCCGGGCAATGGCGGGAATCTAGGTACCGAGCGGGCATGCGTCGCGTGCATATGGTGCCGTGCTGAGGCGGTATGGCTTCTCGCGTGGCCCGATATCAAGCTTCTACCCGAAGGCGACGTTTCATCGACGAAATGCCCAGGGAGGCAACGATGATCGGGCAACAGGCATGTCACATTCATATCGAAAGCGGCGCTCTGACTCTGGACTATCGCGCATGTCCCGCACAGGCGCGGAGCGTTGCCGAACAGTTGAGCCGGGGAACCTTCGGCGTCTCGGTGACCGTCGATGAATTCGTGACCGAGGATCTCCCGCAGTTGCCGTGCGCTCGGTTGTGGCACTGATACTTCGAACGAAAGGAAACGATATGGTGGCCGAGGGTTCCACGCTGGCAATCCGCGCGCTCGGTCGAGAGCTGCGTGAGTTGCGAGAACGGGCCGACATCAGTCAGGCGCAGGCTGCTCGCTGGCTCGGAATTTCGCCGGAGACCATGGGCCGGTTGGAGGAGGGACTGTCGCAGCGTTCGGCCACCGACCTGTACATGAACACGCTGTGCGACCGCTATGGCGTGACGCATGAGAAACGTCTGGTCATTCTCACGCTGGCACAAGAGGTTCGGTCGATCGCGGCGCATGGGGGACGTTGGTGGCGGGCGCATGCCGATGTGGGCTCGAACGGCTTCGATCATCGCGCGTCACTCGAGAAGGCCGCCACGCAACTGACGGTCTGGCAAGTGATGCTCGTGCCGGAGATCGTGCAGACGCCGGACTATCGGCGCACGATCGAGTGGGCGCTGTGCCCCAACCACCCGACCGAGGAGATCGAGAAACGAATCGAAAAGTCGATGGCGCGGCAGAAACGGCTCGAGCATCCCGGCTTCACCGTTGAGATTCTGTTGTGCGAGGCCGTTGTCCGTGCCCAATTGGGGGGCCCGGCCGTGATGAGTGAACAACGTCGGTATCTGATGGAGGTCGCTCAGCGACCCAATGTGTCGGTACGTGTGGTCCCCCTCGACGCCCCCAGCCAGATCGGAGCCGTGGCGGGCTCGTTCACCTTTCTCGAATTCCCGATGCGAATCCAATCGAAGCTCACTGAGCCGCCTATCGTCCACGTCGAGGGATACGTCGGAGATCTGTATCTGGAACGTGCCGCCGAAGTCCGCCGCTACCGGTCCGTCCTCACTGAACTTCGTCGAGTGGCGCTGAGTGAAAGCGACTCCAGCGCATTGATCCTGAGCTGCGATCAACCCTCTCCGAATGAGACCCGCTCCACCGCAACCAAACTCGCCAAGAACAACCCCACATTATCCCGCACGAACTCATCTCGCGGATAACCCTCAGGATCCCGAATCCAAGCCGCCACCGTCTCCCCGAACCCCGCCACCAGAAACCGCTCGGTGAGGTCGACCCTTCGGGGGAGGCATCGGGTGGCTGATGCACCCGCAGTACCTCGGCGAAGGACTCCACGTAATCCTCCGCGCGAACCGAGCGACGGCGCGCGATGCCGGGGTGGGCGTAGGTCCTGGTGGACAGGAAGCGGCCGCGGGCGGGGTCGGCGAGGAAGAAGTTCACGATTGCCTCGACGACCGCGGGCACCCCCGCCTACGTTCGCTTCGTCGCCGCCTCGCGCATGTGCCCCCGGCCGACACTCGTCCCAGGATCCTACCTTCGAGAAACAGTCGTTTCCCGATACGAGGACGGATGACCTCCATGCTGGCGCGCGACGACGACGAGGCGGCGGGGACGGCCCCCGGAGATCTTCCCCCTCCGCCTATCTGACGAATCGAGCGAACCCACCCGCCCCGGGCGGGACAATGGAGCCGACCCCGTTCGACTGCATTGGAGCTCGTGATGACCGACCGGAAATCGTTCGACTACGTCGTCGTGGGGGCGGGCAGCGCGGGGTGCGTGCTCGCCAACCGGCTCACCGAGGACTCGTCGGTCAGCGTGCTGCTGCTCGAGGCCGGGCCCGCCGACGACGCCGACGAGATCCACATTCCCGCCGCGTGGGGGAAACTCATTCGGACGCAATGGGATTGGCGCTACGAGACCACCCCCCAGAAACATCTCGGCGGACAGCGGTCGTACTGGCCGCGGATGAAGGCGCTCGGCGGATGCTCGTCGATGAACGCCATGATCTACATCCGCGGCAATCGCGCCGACTACGACGACTGGCGGCGGGACTTCGGCGCGGTCGGATGGACCTACGAGGATGTGCTGCCCTACTTCGTGCGGGCGGAGACCAACACCGGGCTGCGCTCGCCGTACCACGGCACCGACGGCCCGCTGCACGTCGAGAACCTGCGCTACGCGCACGAGTTGACCGACGCCTGGGTGTCCGCCGCGGCGGCCGCCGGGCTGCCGCGCACCGACGACTTCAACGGCGCCGAGCAGGACGGCGTGGGCCGCTACCAGGTGACCCACAAGCGGGGTCGGCGGTGGTCCACCGCGGACGGCTATCTGCGTCCGGTGCTGTCGCGTCCCAATCTCACCGTGCGCACCCGCGCGCACGCGACCCGCATCCGGTTCGAGGGCACCCGCGCGGTCGGCGTCGAGTACCGGAACGGTACGGGAGAACACACGGTTTTCGCCGAGGCCGAGGTGCTGCTCTGCGGCGGAGCCGTGAACTCACCCCAGCTACTGCTGTTGTCCGGGGTGGGTCCGGGTGCGCAACTGCGCGAGTACGGGATCGACGTGGTCGCCGACCTGCCCGGGGTGGGGGAGAACCTGCACGACCATCCGGTCACCCCGGTGCTCTGGCACACCCGCGACACCACCGACCTGGCCCAGTTCGAGACGCCCGCCCGGCTGGCGCAGTGGCAGGCGCTGCGGCGCGGGCCGCTGGTCTCCAATGTCGGCGAGGGCGGCGGTTTCACCCGCACCGATCCGGCGTTGCCCGCGCCGGACATGCAGTTCCACGTCGCGCCAACGGCCTTCTACGACAACGGATTTCACGAGAACCAGGCCCCGGCGTTCACGGCCGGAGCCACCCTGGTCCAGGTGCACAGCCGGGGACGGCTGCGGTTGCGGTCGGCCGATCCGCTGTGGAAACCGGAGATCGACCCGGCCTACCTGTCCGACCCCCGGGACATGGACACCCTGGTGGCCGGGATCCGGATCCTCGTCGACATCGCGCACCGGCAGCCGCTGGCGAAGTACCTGGCCCGCCCGTTCCTGCCCGAGGCCCTCGACGCGCTGAACGAGGACCGGCTGCGCGCGCACATCGAGCGCTGGACCCAGACGCTGTTCCATCCGGTCGGCACCTGCGCCATGGGCACCGGGGAGACGGCGGTGGTCGATCCGGAACTGCGCGTGCACGGGGTCGAGGGCCTGCGGGTGGTGGACGCCTCGGTCATGCCGCGGATCCCGCGCGGCAACACCAACGCACCCGTCGTCATGATCGGGGAGAAGGCCGCCGATCTGATTCGTGGCCGCGATACCGGTATCGCGGCCGTCCCCGCCGCGAAGGAGGCCGGTCGATGACCACCACCAGCGAAACACGTTCCGCCGCTACGCATTCCACCTTCGAGGTGCGCAATCCGGGGACCGGCGATCTGGTCGGCACCTATCCGGTGCACACGGCCGAGGACGCGCTCGCCGCCGTCGAGCGGGCGCGCACCGCGTTCGTCTGGTGGTCCGGGATCGGCTATCGCGAACGGGCCGAACGGCTTTCGCGGTATGCCGGGGTGCTGGCTCGGCGGTTGGGGCAGATCGGGGCGCTCATCCACGACGAGACCGGTAAGCCGTATTCGGACGCGGCGCTGGAACCGGCGCTGGCGTTGGAACATCTGAAGTGGGCCGGGCGCAATGCCGAGAAGGTCTTGGGGCGCAAGGGTTCTCGGGTGGGCTTGCTGACCTTCGATCAGGCCGCCTCGGTGGAGTACAAGCCGCTGGGCGTCATCGCGGTGATCGGCCCTTGGAACTATCCGGTGTTCACGCCGCTGGGATCGATCGTCTACGCGCTGGCCGCCGGGAACGCGGTGGTGTTCAAGCCGAGCGAGTTCAGTCCCGGCGTCGGGAAATGGCTGGTGGACATGTTCGCGGAGGTGGTGCCCGAACAGCCGGTGCTGCAACTGCTCACCGGGGACGGCGCGACCGGGGCCGCGTTGTGCCGAGCCGGGGTGGACAAGGTCGCGTTCACCGGGTCGACCGAGACGGCCAAGCGGGTCATGGCCGTGTGCGCGGAATCGCTCACGCCTATGGTCGCCGAATGCGGCGGCAAGGATGTGCTGCTCGTGGACGCCGACGCGGATCTGGACGACGCCGTGGAGGCGGCGGTGTGGGCGGGGATGTCGAATGCCGGACAATCCTGTGTCGCGACCGAACGCGTCTACGTGCATCGGGCGGTGTACGAGGAGTTCGTGGATCGGCTGGTGACCCGGTCGCGCTCGCTGCGGGCGGGCATCGATGCCGAGGCGCCCATCGGCCCCATCACGATGCCCAAGCAGGTCAATGTGATTCGGCGTCATCTCGAGGACGCCATCGTGCGCGGGGGCCGGGTGCTGACCGGCGGCATCGGCGAGATCCTCGGCCAAGTGGTGCAGCCGACGGTGCTGGTGGACGTGCCCGAGGACGCGCTCGCCGTCACCGAGGAGACCTTCGGGCCGACGCTCACGGTCGCGGCCGTCGACGACATGGACGCCGCGATCGAGCGGGCCAACGCCAGCCGCTACGGCCTGTCGGCCGCGGTGTACTCCAAGGCCCGCGGCAAGGAACTGGCCGAGCGACTGCGCGTCGGCATGGTCAGCGTGAACGCCGTCTTCAACTTCCCCCAGATCGCCTCCCTGCCGTTCGGCGGCGTCGGCGACTCCGGTTTCGGCCGCATCCACGGCCCGGACGGCTTGCGCGAGTTCACCTTCGCCCACGCCGTAGCCCGCCAACGCTTCGGCCCGTTGATGAAACTGACCACCTTCGACCGCACCCCCAAAACCGACGCGTTGATCGAGAAGGCGATGACAATCCTCCACGGCAAGCGCTACTTCGGAGGGTGAGCGCGGTGTCCCCACCTCGGCCGCCAGGCGGCCTCGGCGGGGGAACAAGGGCGACTCTCGAAGGCGTGCCGCGTCGTGCACGAGGACATGAGTGGTGCGGCAACACAGCCGCACCCCTTATTCCCATCTGCACACCTTGCAAGGTGTGCGACGGCGAATAAAAGGTGCGGCTGGGTTGGTGTACCTGGAGGTGGCGGTCAGACTCGGGCGCGGACGGCCTTGTAGATCACCAGGAGGATGACCGCGCCGATGATCGCGCCGAGGATGGCGTGGTTGACCGGTGGGCGGACGTCAAATTTGTGGGGGGCGAAGACGAGGCTGCCCAGGGTGCCGCCGACGTAGCCGCCGACGATGCCGAGGACGATCGTCCAGAGGATGCCGAAGTCCTCTTTGCCGGGGACGATCAGGCGGGCCAACGCTCCCGCTATGAGTCCGATGATGATCATCACGATGATGCTGCCCATGACGTTCGCTCCTCGAGGCAGGCGGATTCGGGCATACCGAAGGTAGCAGGACTACCGGACCCCCGGTGTGTTTGTGTCGCAGTCGTTCTCGAATCACCGAGGACCCGCCGGAACACCACACCGCCGACCCCGGCCGTCGCCTCCGCCGTCGGACCGAAGCCCCATGGACACTGCTGATGGACCCTGAGCCAGATGACTTCACCCGGAAGGCGATCGCGCCTGAACGCCCGGCCCACGGAACCCGCCCGCGAGTCGAGCCGTGCCCGGTTGGTCTCGCCTCGGGCGCGAGAGTCTCGAGAATTGCCCGCGAGTCGTGCTGTGCCCCGGGTGGTCTCGCCTCGGGCGCATAGGTCTCGAGAATCGGCCGCGAGTCGGGCCGTGCGCCGGACGGTCTCGCCTGGGGCGCGCGGGTCTCGAGGATTCGGCCGCGAGTCGAGCTGCACCCCGAACGGTCTCGCCTCGGGTGCGGAGGTACCTGGAATTCGCCCCGAAGCCCAAAACGACCGCGCCCCGGACCCAAGGCCCGGGGCGCGATCGAACAGATCCGACTCAAACGTTCTGCGGAGCGTTCCGAGCGGCCGACCGCACGCCGAAGGCGTACACCACGTCCATCACACCGATGAAGATCAACCACCACCCCACCACCAAGGTGAGCGCGGCGATGGAGTGGATGGGCCATACCACCAGGGCGATGCCGCCGATGATGAGCATGACGCCGAGGAAGATCGACCATCCGCGTCCGGTCTGGCCCGGCGCGCCCTCGGCCCCGGCGATCAGGGCCGTGATGCCGCGGAACATCCAGCTGATGCCGATCCACAACGCCAGCAGCACCAGCGCGTCGCCGATGCTGCGGAAACAGAAGAACGCCAGGATGAAGGACAGCACACCGCTGATGAGTGTCAACACCCGCCAGCCCGTGCTCACGTGCGGCCCGAACGCCGCGACCAATTGCAGAATGCCCGAGACCAACAGGTAGATCCCGAACAGGATGCCCGCCACGACCAGTGTCGGCCCCGGCCAGGCCAGCACCAGAATGCCGACGATCACCGACAGAATGCCGATGACCAGCAACGACTGCCACGCACTGCGAGCCAGCTGGTGCAGCGGACCCTCGTAAACGCTATCGCTGGTTGCCATCCTCGAAGAATAGGACTCCCGCGCCGAAAGATCGGGACATCTCGGTCGTGTTCGTTACACGCGCGCGGTGGCCCTACCCCTATTGGCGCGCGCGAACTGGCCGGGCGGCTGACCTTTCCAGGCCCGGAACGCGGCGGTGAACGCCGAGACGCTGGAATATCCCAGCCGCTCGGCCACATGCTCGACGGTCAGCCCGGCGACCAGCAGTTCCTCGGCGAGCATGCCGACTGTCTCGTTGCTGAGTTCGCGGAACGTGGTGCCCTCGTCGGCGAGTCGGCGGCGCAGCGTGCGGACGCTGATGTCCAGATCGGCGGCGATGCGCGCCTGATCGGCCAGCCCGCCGCGGCGGATCAGCAACTGCCGCACCCGCCCGCTCACCCCCGCCCGGCCGCGCCGATGCTGGATCAGGTCCGCGCACTGCTGTTCGTAATACCGCTGCGTGGACGGATTCGCTTGCGGCAGTGGCATATTCAGCGTGCTCGCGTCCCAGATCATGAGCGAGCGGTCCCGGTCGAACACGATCGTGTCGACGGCCAGCAGCGTGCCGAACATCTCGTAGATGGGATGCGCGCTGATCGACAGCTCCACCCGTTTGGTGGGGATGCGCGAGGGCAGCAGGTCCTGCTGAATGGTGGCCACCGCGGCCACATCCCGTTCGAGCACGAACCGGCGCAGATCCTCGGGGATGAACCGGTCCTCGCGCAGCACCCACACCTCGTCGCCGTGGCTCTCGATCCAGTGCCGGCCGAGGGTCGAGGACAGATCGGCGTAGCGCAGGCCGACCTCGACCGCCTGGCGCAGCGTCGCGCAGCTCATCACCGCGAAGCCGAGCACACCGAAGTTCGGTGCGTGACAGAGCAGTCCGGCCATCAGGCCCAGACCGGGTTCGTCGTCGACGCCGCGAACGACGTTGCGGGTCAACGTGATCTCCTGACCGAGCGTGAGCTCGGAGGTGGGATCGCGCAGTTGTTCGACTCCGATTCCGGTGTCGCGCAACACATCCGGCATCGACATTCCGCGGGTCTCGGCGAAGTCGGCCAGCAGGGCCGCACCGGCGATGGAGCGGAGTCGGAGCGGCTCGTCCGTTGCTCTGTCATCGTCCACACGGAAATCGTCGCAGAATCGGGTGCCCGCGCGTCCCATATTCGCCGATTTGTGGCCCAATGCGCACTGGTCGCCCGACGGAGTTAGCCATACGGTTTCTCTCATGCCGCATCGCGATCGGCGACCCCATTCCACCCGGGCTTTCGTCCACTTCGTCCGGGTGCTGCGCGGTCGCGGTGCGGTTCAACTGAATCATCGACGCGCCGGAGTGAGCCCCGAATGCTGTCCGCTCGTTCGAATTTCGCCAGTTCCCCCGCCATCACCGTCTCCGCTCCCGTGGACGGCCGCCCGCTGGGCGTCGTCTCGCCGTACCCCGCGGCCGCCGTGCACGCGCTGGTGGATCGGCTGCGCGGCGACCAACCCCCTTGGCGCTCATCGGGTGTCGTGGGCCGGGTGCACTGGCTGACCCGATTCCGGGACTGGTTGCTGGACAACCGCGATCATCTGGTGGAACTCCTCGCCGCCGAGACCGGCCGCTCGGCCGCGGCGGTCGTGCGCGAGTTCCGGCTGGCCATCGACGCGGTCGACTATCACCGCACGCACGGCGCCGACTTCCTCGGCGCGCAGTGGACGCGCCCGCCCGGGGTGCCGAACGCCGCGCCGAGTCTGGCGCTGGCGCATCGGCCGTGCGCGGTGACCGGGGTGCTGGCCGGATGGTCCTATCCGCTGGCGACCGCGCTGTTCGCCGCGGTGCCCGCGCTGCTGTCCGGATCGGCTGTGGTGGTGCGGCCCTCGACGGCGACGCCGCTGACCACCCGGGCCGTGCTCGACGGCTGGGCCGCGGTCGGCGCGCCGCCGGTGCTGGCGTTCGCGGTCGGTCCCGAGGCCGGTCCCGCGATCGTGGACACGGTCGACTCGGTGCATTTCACCGGTTCGCCGGAGTCGGGCAAGATCGTCGCGTTGCGTGCCGCCGCCAGGCTTATTCCGTGCCGTTTGGATATCGGTGGCAAATCCTCGGCGATCGTGCTTTCCGACGCGGATCTCGAATGTGCCGCGGTGGGAATCGCTTTGGGCGGATTGGCCGAATCCGGGCAGAACTGTCACAGCGTCGAGCGGGTGTATGTCGCGGCCTCTGTGTACGACGAATTCGTCGAACGGCTGACCGCCGAGGTGCTCGCGTTCGGCGCGGACGAGCCCGACGACACCGGTGCGGAGGTGCTGATCTCGGCCGCCCACGTGGAACAACTCGGCGAACAGGTGCGCGACGCCCTCGCTCGCGGCGCGACCGTGCGCACGGGCGGCGCCGGGGCCGGACAACGTTTCGCGCCCACCGTGCTCACCGATGTCGCGCCGGGCGCGCAGGTGCTGACCCGGCAGACCCTCGGCCCGATCCTGCCGGTCGTCCGGGTCGCCGACGTCGAGCGGGCCGTGTCCGCCGCCAACGAGACGTGCGGGCCGTCGGTCAGCGTGTGGACCGCCGACGAAGCGGTCGCGGCGTATGTCGCGGGCCGACTGCTTGCCGCTCGTGTCGGGCACAACGATGTCGCCGTCCATCTGGTTCCCCCGATTTTTGCGTAAAGCCTTGTGGCAGAAGCGGTTAGTCCCCTGACTTTTATGTAAGACCCTGTGACAGAAGCGGTTCGACTCCGATACTCGCGTAAGTTCCTACGAAAGAGGGTGTTTCGTTTCTCCCACCTTGACGTAAGTCCCTATGAAAGAAGGGGTTTCGTTTCCCCGATCCTCGCGTAAGCCCCTATGGCAGAAGGGGTTTCGCTTCCCCGATCTTCGCGTAAGTCCCAGCGACAGAAGCGGTTTAGTCTCCGGAGGTGGAAGAATGGGTGCCTGGCAGGTTTTCGCGCTGACGATGCTCGTCGTCGCCGCGTCGACCGTCGTGGTCCTGACCGTACGCCCGCGACCCGGTCTCCACGGCCGCACCGTGGCCGAGATCAGCGACCGCATCCTCGCCGAATCCACCACTCCGCACGCCGCCCCCGACCACCCCCTCGCCCTTCCCGAGGCCCACCGCACCATGCAACAACACCTCGACTGCACGGTGGCCGCCTGCGAACGCAAGGCCGCGGCGTACCGCGTCCTGGTCGCCGCGGGCCGACTGCACCCGCGCTGACCGCTGGTTCCCACGGGTCAGCACCGCGGCGGCACCACGCGTGCGCCTCAGGTTCAATGCGTCCATGCGGCAACGGTCCGGCACAGAGGTGGCGTTCCCTTCCTCGGCCAGCGTGGCGCGCACCCACTTGTCGGTATCGGGGCCGGGCAGGTTTACGACGGGGATCGCCACCGCGGGACCGGCCCGGCGCGCTGCACGGGGGCGGAGTCGGCCCCGCGTGAGCGGCCCCACGGATGCTGGTTGCGGGCCGCGCCGCCCGGCCCTACGCGCGGCTCGTCGGACATGGCGTCCACGCGGCTCCGCGTGAACACCTTCGCGGATGTTGGTTGCGAGCCGGGCCGCTTGGCTGTTCGCGCGGCTCGTCGGAGATCGCGTCCCGCGGCTCGGCGTGAACACCCTCGCAGCCGCTGGTTGCGAGCCGCTTGGCTGTACGCGCGGCTCGTCGAACATGGCGTCCATGCGGCTCCGCGTGAACACCTTCGCGGATGTTGGTTGCGAGCCGGGCCGCTTGGCTGTACGCGCGGTTCGTCGGAGTTCGCGTCCACGCGGCTCCGCGTGAACACCCTCGCGGATGCTGGTTGTGGGCCAGGCCGCTTGGCTGTGCGCGCGGCTCGTCGGAGTTCGCGTCCATGCGGCTCCGCCTGAGTGGCCTCGCGGAGGTTGCTTACGGGCCGTGCCGCAAGGCCGTTCGCGTGCGATGCGGTTCGGGCGCGGACCTCCCAGTGGCGGCGCGGCTTTCCAGTGCCGTCGTGGGAAATTCCGGACGCGCCCGCACGCCTGTCGGGGATTCGCCGTTTACCTGGGCAAAATTGGAGCAACAGCGTTTGGTTGGGGAAGGGGTGTGCTTGTGACGACGTTCGAGACTCCCACGCGGCAGTTCTGGCCGAAGGCGGTGCGGGCGTGGCGGGAACGGCGTACCCCGGCGCTGGTGGTGCTGGCCCTGTTGGCGGGTGTGCCCGGGATCGACGCGGCGGTGCACTCGTACGCGTTGCCCGCGGCGCGGTCGGAACTGGGAATGTCCGGGCAGGTCGCGACCGCGGCGGGCGGGGTCGCGCTGCTCACGTCGGCGGCGAGCATCCTGTTCGTGGGGATGCTCGGGGATCGGACCGGGCGGCGGCGAGTGTTGTTGGCGGGGGCGGCGATTCTGGTGGCAGGCGATGTGCTGACCGCGTACGCGGGCGGACCGATGTCGTTTCTGATCGGGCGGGCGCTCACCGGGGTGGGGGTGGCCGCGGTCGCGGGGACGGCGTTGGCGTTGCTGCCCGCGTTGTTCTTTCGGCACGAGTTGCCGTGGGTGTTCGGGTTGTGGCTGGGGATCCAGGCGGTCGGCGTGCTGGGCGGGGGTTTGGCGGGGCAGCTGGCGAGTACCGAAAGCCCTTGGCGCAACGGCTATCTCGTGACGGGGTGGATCACCGTCGCGTTGTGGGCGGCGGCGTGGTGCACGGTTCCCGACGGGCGTGCGGGCGGGTCGCGGCGGCTCGATGTGGGCGGGGCCGTGTTCGCGGCGGTGGCGTTGGTGGCGGCGCTGCTCGCCGTCGGGCGGTCGGCCGATCATTCGTGGGACGAGCCGGGGGTGTTCGGGACGCTGGCCTTCGCGGTGCTGGCCTTCGCCGTGTTCGTGCGCTGGGAGCGGCGGCGCGGGCGGCCCGCTTTCCCGGTGGCGCTGCTGGATTCGCTGCCGTTCGCCGCCGCCTGCCTGGCCGGGGTGGTGTTCGCCTTCGCCGAGGTGGTCTACCTGCGGCAGACCGCGACCCTGCTGGCCGACTACGTCGACGGCCCGGTGCTCACCATCACCCTCGCGGTGGTGCCGCTGTCGCTGGGGATGCTGCTCGGCGCGGTGCTCGGCGGGCAGGCGCAGGAGAACGGCGTGTCGGCGCGCGCGGTGCTGTCCTCGGGCCTGATGTGCTGCGGGCTCGGGCTGCTCATCCTGGTCTTCGTCGGCGAGCGCACCGAACTGTGGGTGCACGCGGCCGCGGGCGCGCTGGTCGGCGTGGGGCTGATGGGGGCGCAGAACGCGCAGTCGGTACTCATCATGTCCGCGGCGTCGCCCGCGCAGGCCGGTGCGGTGGCCGCCGCGAAATTCGGTGTGGCGCAAGTGGGTTACGCGCTGGGGGTGAGCACGCTGGCGCCGCTGGTGGCGGTCTTCCCGACGCCCGGTCCGGCGGGCAGTGTGCGCGCCGACATCCACCACTACACCGAGAGCATGTTCGTCTCGGCGGTCGTGGTGTTCACCGCCGCGCTCGGGGTGATCATTCTCGTGTCGGGCAATCTGGCCCGGGTCGTGGTCCGGACGCCGCTGCCGCATCGGCTCGGCAGCGTGCGGCCGGTGCCGACCCGGCTGTGGTACCGGGGCGCGCGCTGGCACACCGAGCAGTTCGGCACGGCCGTTCCGGATATCGAGATCCCGATTCGGGCCCGGTCGACCGGCGATCTCGCCGCAGCCCTGGATCGGCTCGTCCAGCGGCACACCGCGCGGCCGGTCTCGTTCGATGCGGAATCGGGCATGCGCGCAACGGAATTCGCGTTCGACCGCGCACCAGTCCTGCACGGCGAATCGCGCTGAGCGGTTTCGCCTCCGGCCCGCCACGGCGGTCGCGTTCGACTCGCGCATCGGATTCCCGGCGACCGTCGGGCCTCGGGGAACGGGATGCGGTCGATTCGAGTGATTTCATGGAGGTTTCGAACGCGCCGCCCACATCGAATGGTTCGAATCGTCACCCCGCCACACGCTGACAGTGACGCGGGACAGCCCCGCCGTCGCTGAACCGAGGAGTGGTGATGATTCTCGTGACCGGTGCCACCGGAACCGTCGGACGAGCTGTGGTCGAGCAATTGTGCGCGCGAAGCGTTCCCGTGCGCGCCACCACCCGACGACCCACGGCCGCTCACCTCCCCGACGCCGCCGAGGTTGTCCGCGTGGATCTCGACGAACCCGACACGTTGATCCCGGCGCTCACCGGAGTGGACCGCGTCTTCGCCGTCGCCGACGGCCCGCTCATCCCGCGCCACGACGCCGCGCTCGCGAAGGCGGCGAGCGCGGCGGGGGTCGCGCACATCGTGAAGCTGTCCTCCGGCCGGGTCGCCGACGAGACCGCCGACGACCCCATCCCGCGGTGGCATCGCGAGGGCGAGCGCGCGATCCGCGAGAGCGGACTCGCATGGACCATGTTGCGCCCCTTGGGTTTCATGTCCAACGCGCTGCACTGGGCGCACTCGATCCGCGAGCACGACACGGTCCGCGCGCCCTTCGGCCAGGGCCGTATCGCCGTCGTCGACCCCGCCGACATCGCCGCCGTGGCCGTGCGCGCGCTCACCGAACCCGGTCACGACGGCCGCGCGTACCTGCTCAGCGGACCCGAGGCGCTCACCCCCCAAGACCAGACCCGAATCCTCGGCGAGGTCCTCGGCCGCACCCTGCGCTATATCGAGACCACCCCCGCCGACGCCCGCGAGGCCCTACTCGCGGCCGGATTGTCCGTCGAGATGGCCGACGCGGTCATGGCCCTGCGCGCCGGCGCCCTCGAATCGTTCACCGCCCGAGTCGTTCCCACCGTCGAGGAGATCACCGGCCACCCACCCCACACCTTCGCCGACTGGGTCACCGCCCACCGAGCCGAATTCGCCTGATCGGCGCTCGGGCGGGGTGCGGTGCGCCGCGCAGGGATGATCAGCGCCCAGTGGGTTGCGGCGCGATGCGCAGGGGTGGCCAGCGCCGAGTGGGTCGCCGCGCGATGCGCAGGGGTGATCAGCGCCGGGTGGGTTGCGCGATGCGCAGGGGTGGCCAGCGCCAGGCGGGGTGCGGCGCGGTCAGGGTTGGAGTGGGGTGCGGCGGGGGACGATGCGGCGGTGGGTGATGCGCCAGCCGTCGGGGGTGCGGCGGACGATGTCCTCGTAGGTGACGCTGGCGACCGTGCCGCCCGCGCCGATGCCCAGGCCCTTGGAGTGGACCAGGGCGGCGTCGGCGTCCAGGGGGGAGACGACGATATTGGTGACGTGGTGGGCGAGGGGGTTGCCGTCGCCCAGTTCGATCGCCATGTCCCGCAACGCGTCTCGGCCGTGTACCACCTCACCGCCCAGTTCGGTCAGGTTGTACTCCACGTCCGCCACGAAGACCTCGCCCATTCGGTCGAAGTCCCCGGCGTCGCTCAGGTGACCGTGCAGTGCGAGCAGTTCGTGGATCGCCAGCCGGTCCGCAGTCGAGATCGCCATGGGCGTCAGTATCACTCGTCCGGCGTCCAGGCGGCTACCAGATTCAGCAGGCCGGGGAAGCGGGCCTCGAGATCGTCGATGCGCACCTGACTGCGTCGTTCCAGCCCGTACTGCCGCTGCCGCAGCACGCCCGCCTCGCGCAGGGCCCGGAAGTGATGTGTCAGTGAGGATTTCGGGCGCGGGATGCCGAACCAGCCGCACGGATGGTCGAAATCCTCGGCGTCGAGCAGCAGGGTGCGCACGATGCCCAGCCGCAACGGATCGCTCAGCGCGGCCAGCACCGTCTCCAGTCGGAGCGCGTCCGCCGCGGGTTCGGGCAGCGGGTCGGGGGTGCCGGGCGGTTCGGGGTGACGCGCCCAGGCGGCGCGGGTCGACGTGGCGGTCATGTCTCACACAGTACGAGATTTTCCGTACTGCTGCTACAGTTCGATTCCACTCGTACTGGTACGAGAAAATTCGTACAGACTGTGGAGGATCGGATGACCACTGTGACCTCGGCGCACCCGGATGCGCCCGCTTCCGTCCCGGCGAGCCGAATCTGGTTGGCGGCCTGGCCCGTTGTGGCCGTGTTCGTGCTCTCCAACGCGGCGACCCCGCTGTACCCGTTGTGGCGCGAGCGGCTGGGCTTCTCGTCGGGCACGCTGACGGTGATCTTCGCGGGATACATCGTGGGGCTGATCGCGGCGCTGCTGTCGGCGGGCGTGTTGTCGGATCGGATCGGGCGGCGGCCCGTGCTGCTTCCCGGAATCGCGCTGGCGCTGGTGGCGTGCGTACTGTTCGCGACGGCGAATTCGGTGCTGGCGCTGGGGATCGCGCGCGTGCTGACCGGTATCGCGGTCGGCGCGGCGGTGTCGGCGGGAATGGCGGCGGTCGCGGATGTGGCGGGCGAGCGGCGGTCCGGGCTGGCCGCCCTGGCCGCCTCGACGGCCATGGTGTGCGGCGCGGGTACGGGACCGCTACTGGCGGGGGTGCTGGCGCAGCTGGTGCCGGGGCCCACGGTGGTGGTGTTCGTGGTGGAGGCGGGGTTGCTGGTCTCGGCGGCCGCGGTCGTGTACTGGCTGCCGCTGCCCGCCGTGACGACGAAAGGCGTTGGCTGGGTTCGTATTCCGGGTGTGCCGCGGGCGAACCGCCGGGCTCTCGCCCTCGGTGTCGCGGTCTTCGCGCCCGGGATCACCGCCACGTCCTTCGTGCTCTCACTCGGCCCGTCGCTGCTGGTCGGCCTCCTCGGCACGAGCAATCGCATCATCGCCGGAGGGATGGCCTTCGCCATGTTCGCCGCCGCCACGGGAGCGCAGTTCCTCGCGCGCCCCTGGCCGACCCGGCGAGACCTGCTCCTGGGCGCGCTGGCGACCGTGGCCGCGATGGGCGCGCTGGCCCTCACGCTGACCACCCATCAGGCGGCCGGGCTGCTGATCGCCGCGATCCTGGCCGGAACAGGCCAGGGCCTGGGCCAATTCGGCGGCCTGACACTGCTGTTCACCGGCGTCCCCGACACCCGCCGCGCCGAGGCCAACGCCGCCCTCAATATCGGCGGCTACATCCCGGCCGCCGCCCTCCCCGTAACCGCCGGATACCTGGGCGACGCCATCGGAATAGCTTGGGGCGCAGGTATTTTCGCGATCGCCTTGGGCACGGTCGCCGCGCTGGCCGCGGGTTTCGTCGCGCGCGGATGAGGATCACACCGCGCGCCTCCTTGATCTATACCCTCAGGGGGTATACCTTCGCTCGGGTGCGTGGTGTGGGGCCGCGCGGTGAGAGGAGGCCGGGATGGACCCGATCGTGCATGCGCTCGCCTTGGCGGGGTCGATGACCTGGGAGATTCTGTGGGCGTTGATTCTGGGCTTCACGTTGTCGGCCGTGGTGCAGGCGGTGGTTCGCAAGTCGACGATCGTGCGGGTGTTGGGGGATGATCGGCCGCGCACGCTGGCGGTGGCGTCGGTGTTGGGGGCGGCCTCGTCGTCGTGCTCGTATGCGGCGGTGGCGCTGGCGCGGTCGCTGTTCCGCAAGGGCGCGAACTTCACCGCGGCCATGGCGTTCGAGATCGGGTCCACCAATCTCGTGGTCGAGTTGGGGATCATCCTGGCGCTGCTCATGGGATGGCAGTTCACCGCGGCCGAGTTCATCGGCGGGCCGATCATGATCGTGCTGGTGGCGGTGCTGTTCCGGATCTTCGTGCGGGCGCGGGTGGTGGACGCCGCGCGGGAGCAGGCCGATCGCGGGCTCGCCGGATCGATGGAAGGCCATGCGGCCATGGACATGTCGGTGACGGGGGAGGGGTCGTTCCTGCGGCGGCTGGCGTCCGGGCGCGGCTTCACGGCCGTCTCGCACGTGTTCGTGATGGAGTGGGCGGCGATCCTGCGCGATCTGGTGATCGGCCTGTTGATCGCGGGGGCCATCGGCGCGTGGGTGCCGAATACGTTCTGGCAGGGCTTCTTCCTGACCGATCATCCCGTGCTGTCGGCGGTGTGGGGGCCGCTCGTGGGTCCGGTGGTGGCGATCGCGGCGTTCGTCTGCTCGATCGGCAATGTGCCGCTGGCGGCGGTGCTGTGGAACGGCGGCATCAGCTTCGGCGGCGTGACCGCGTTCATCTTCGCCGACCTGCTGATCCTGCCGATTCTCAACATCTACCGCAAGTACTACGGAACCCGCATGATGCTGACCATCCTCGCCACCTTCTACGCCGCCATGGTCGTCGCGGGCTACGCGGTCGAAATCCTGTTCGGCGCAACACATCTCATCCCCGAGCAGCGCAACGCCATGGTCATGGAGGAGGGCATCCGCTGGAACTACACGACCTGGCTGAACATCGTGTTCCTCGCGCTGGCCGCGGTGCTGGTGGTGCGGTTCGTCCGCAGCGGCGGGGTGTCGATGCTGCGCATGATGGGCGGCGCGCCCGAGGCCGGGCACGAGCATCACCATTGAGGAAGGATCGAACCATGACGATCGATGGAACGGTGGAATCCGGATTCGAGGATGTGCGGAAGGTCTTCGCCGCCAACTTCGACGAGTACGGCGATGTCGGCGCGGCCGTGACGGTGTATCGGGACGGCCGCCCGGTGGTGGACCTGTGGGGCGGCGTCGCTGATCCGGACACCGGAAAGCCCTGGGCGCGCGACACGATGACGCTGGTCTACTCGGCCACCAAGGGCGTCACCGCCACGATCGCGCATCTGCTCGCCCAGCGCGGCCTCCTCGATCTCGACGCGCCCGTCGCCCGCTACTGGCCCGAGTTCGCGGCCGCGGGCAAGGGCGAGATCCCGGTGCGCTGGCTGCTCTCGCATCGCGCCGGACTGCCCACCCTGGACGAGCCGGTCCCGCTGGCCCAGGCGCTGGCGTGGGATCCGATGGTGCGCGCGCTGGAACGGCAACGGCCCGAATGGGAACCGGGCACCGCGCACGGCTATCACGGCCGCACGTTCGGCTGGCTCGTGGGCGAGGTGATCCGCCGGGTCGTGGGCCGCGGCGTCGGCACGGTCCTGGCCGAGGACATCGCGGGTCCGCTGGACGTCGACTTCCACATCGGCCTGCCCGATTCGGAACGGTCGCGGGTCGCGCGCTTGGTGTTCGCGCCCAAGCCGGACCTGTCCGCCGTCTCGCTCGACGAGATCCCCGAGCCGATGCGAGACATGGTGGCGGCCCTGCTCGATCCGGACTCGCTCACCAATCGCGCCTTCGCCGTGACCGATCCGGCCGATCCCGATTTCAACTCCCCCGAGGTGCGGGCCGCCGAGATCCCGTCGAGCAACGGCATCGGCACCGCCCGCGGACTGGCCCGGCTCTACGCCGCGCTCATCGGCCCGGTCGATGGCACGCGGCTGCTCACGCCGCAGACCCTCGCCGACGCGGTCCGCGAGCAGGCGTCGGGCATCGACCTCGTCCTGCGCCTGCCCGACCGCTACGCCTCCGGCTTCATGCTGCCGACCGAGACCTTCCCGCTCAGCGGACCGAACTCGTTCGGCCACGCCGGGCGCGGCGGCTCCCTGGCCTTCGCCGACCCCACCCGGGGTCTGTCCTTCGCCTACGTGACCAACCACATCGTCGAGGGCGCCCTCGACCCGCGCGCACCCGCGCTGGTGGACGCGGTGAATCGGGCCGTGGCGTAACGCGAGTCGACGGAATCACACGGTGAACGTCAGCCGCGCGGGCGCGAGGTAATCGTCCCGGTCGAGCAGCATCCGCAACTCCGGTCGCCGCTCGGCCGGAATGCGGGAAAGCTCCTCCCGCAACGGTTCTCGATACGCCGCACCGCGCGTCGTCATGATCGGAAACCAGTTGTCGTGGTGGCTCGGCGCGAAGACGGCCGGGCGCAGCGCCTCGATATAGCTGCGGGGATCGCGCAGCCCGTTGGTGTACTGATTGAAGCCCTGGACCGCCCCCAGGTGGAGATCGCTCGCGGGCAGCGAACGCAGCACCTCCAGCACCCGCGGCGCGCGATCCAATAGCGGGCCGGACGAATCGTGCCACGTCAAAGTGAAAGCGTCCGTACGGAATTGGTACAGCAGCGTCCCGCCCTCGGTATCGGCGAGGTGCCGCGCCAGATGCCCGACCTCCGCCCGCCCCGGACGATACGCGGCGATATCGCACGGACAGGGCCGCGGCCGCAGCGCCGTCGAACCGCGCGGGGTCCGGTCCTTGGCCGTGGGCGCGGAATGCAGATGACGAACCACCGTCACCGCGATCCCGTCGGCGAACTCCGGATCGAGGCGGTCCCCGGGCGCGGAGGCCGCCGAACCCAGCTCCACACAACACAATTCGGCATCGCCGACCCGCCGCCGCACCGCCGCGCAGTGCTCGGCCGTCCCGTACACCACCGCGCCGCTGGCCCGCGCGATCGGACCCGCGTCGGCCGCGTGATCGAAATGCCCGTGCCCCAGGAAGATCGCCGCCGGGCGCAGCGCCGCCACCTCCGCGGGCGTGGTGGGAACGTAGCCCGCGGTCAGCCCGCGCGGCACCCAGGCGTCGAGCAGGAACACCGTGCCGCCCAGGGCGACCGCGAAACTCGCGCACCCGAACCACGAGACCACCACCCGATCCGGGCGCACCCGCCCGGTATCGGGATCGACGACCTCGGTCCCGAAGAACCGCTGCCGCGCGGCGATCATCGGATCGGTCACAGCACCGCCTGGGTCTGGGTCACCTTCGCGACGAGTTTGTCGGCGTCGTCGCGGATCTCGGTCTCCACCACGATGAAACTGCGGCCGGTGTGCAGCGGGCGCGCGGTGGCGGTGGCGTGGCCCGAACGGACCGCGCGCAGGAAGTTGGTCTTCGACTCCACCGTCGTCGTCCCCTGTTTGCCCTCGGGCAGATTCAGGAAGGCGCACACCGCCGCGGTCGCGTCCGCCAAGGCCATGAGCGTCCCGCCGTGCAGCACACCGCCGAGCGTGCACAGGCTCTCGTCCCACGCGATCCGGCTGCGCACCACCTCCGGGCCGTGCTCGAGCACCTCGACGCCCAGCTTCTCGGTCAACGGCATGGTCGTGTGGAACAGCTTCGTGCCCTCGGAATCGATCATGGTGTCGAGTGTGGCCGACGGCGTGGGCCGAGTCGATTACCCCGCGGGTAATCAGCTGACCCGCGCCACCACCGCACGCGGCAGGCGCGGCAGCACCACGTCCAGCAGCCGCCACGGCCAGGCGGGCACGCAGGCGCGCACCGGCTCGCGTTCGATCGCGGCCACCATGGCCGCGACCCCCTTGTCCAGCGGGACCAGCAGTTTCGCGTCCCCGGCCGAGGCGGACAGGTCGGTCGCGATGAACCCGGGTTCCACGGTCGTCACCCGGATCGGCCCGCCGCGCAACTCCGTCGCCAAAGCGTCACCGAGCGCGGACAATCCGGCCTTGCTCGCCGAGTACGCGGCCTTCTTGCCGGGCAGCCCGCGCACCGCGCTCATCGAGGAGATGAGCACGAGATGCCCGCCGCGCTGCTCGCGGAAGATCTCGAGCGCCGCCTCCGCCTGCGCCAGGGCGCTGACGAAGTTGGTGGTCGCGGTGGCGATATTCGCGTCGGCGCGGCCCGTGCCCAGCCGCGCGCCCTTGCCGATTCCGGCATTGACGACGACCCGATCCAGACCGCCGAGCTCGTCGCGCAGGGCGGCGAACGCGGCCGGAATCGCGGCATGATCGTCGACGTCCAGAGCGCGCACCGCGACCGTGATTTCCGGATGCGCGGCGGTCAGCTCGTCGCGCAATTCCTCGAGCAACTCCACCCGCCGCGCGCACAACGCGAGATCGCGTCCCCGCGCGGCGAATTCACGGGCCATACCCGCGCCGAGTCCGGAGCTCGCCCCGGTGATGAGTATCCTGCGCCTGGTCATGGCACGACCCTAACGCCCGCCCCGGGGGTCAGGTCGTCAGGTCGTCGAATTCGCCCGCGCGGCAGCCGAGCAGCCAGGCCCGCCACTCGGCGGGCGTGAACACGAGGGCCGCCGCGTCGGGATGCCTGCTGTTGCGGACCGCCACGGAACCGTCGGCCAGCCGGGCGCATTCCACGCAGTTGCCGTCCGGCCCGCTGAAACTCGATTTGCGCCAACCCATATCGCTCATCGGTCTACCTCCAGCGATTGATCGACTTTCCACCATACCGGGCGGTTTTCGCCGATTGTGGCTCGTTCAGCGGATTCACAAGATCCGTTGCGATATTTCGTTGCGGCCGTGGCGCATTCGCGACAGAAAGGGGTCATGTCGCCGAAAATTCATCTGATCGATCGTTTGCGACCACGAATTCGCGGACGATTCAGTCCGCGTCCGGCACGCGGCGCGCCCCCGCCGAGGGCACCGCCACGAACGTGCGCGGGGCGTCGAAACCCCGCTCGCCGAAGCGGTCCGTGACGGCCGCCGCGATCGACTCGGTGCGGTCGGCGTCGGTCAGGGCGATGATGCTGCCGCCGAATCCGCCGCCCACCATGCGCGCCCCGTACGCCCCGGCCGCGAGCGCGGTGGCCACGGCGGTGTCCAGCTGTGGGGTGGAGATCTCGAAATCGTCGCGCAGCGAGGCGTGCCCGGCGGTGAGGACGGGTCCGATCGCACGCGGATCGCGGCCTTCCCGCAGGCGGGCCACCACATCGAGCACGCGGGCGTTCTCGGTGACGATGTGCCGGGCGCGGCGGCGCACCACCGGATCGTCGATGCGCTCGGTGTCGGCGACGTCGGCGACCTCGCGCAGCGACGCGACACCCAGTGCGGCCGCGGCCCGTTCGCACTCCCGGCGGCGGCGGGCGTAGCCGCCGTCGGCGAGCTGATGCGGAGTGTTGGTGTCGATCACGAGCAGTTCCAGCCCGGCGGCGGCGAGATCGAACGGCACCTGGGCGCGCTCGCCGGTGCGGAAGTCCAGGAACAGGGCGTGTCCGGCCCGGCACAGCACCGACGCCGACTGGTCCAGCGTTCCGGTCGCGGCGCCCACGTAGTCGTTCTCGGCGGCGCGGCCGATATCGATCAGATCGTCGTCGGAGACCGGCAGCTCGAACAGGTCGCGCAGCGCGACGGCCACCGAGCACTCCACCGCCGCCGAGGACGACAGGCCCGCGCCGACCGGCACCGAGCCGTCGAGATCCAGGACCACGCCGGGGATCCGATGCCCGCGCCGGACGTACTCGTGCACCACGCCCAGCGGATAGCGGGCCCAGCCCGCCACCTCGGCGTCCGCGAGGGCCGAAATGTCCTGGGCCACTTGCTCGTCGGGATGTTGACGCGAGGTGACGCGCACGAGGCCGTCCGAACCCGCGCGGGCCCGGCACGTCACCACCTGGGGCAGGGCGATGGGCAGCGCGTAGCCGCCGTTGTAGTCGGTGTGCTCGCCGATGATGTTCACCCGGCCCGGCGCGGCCCACACCCCCTGGTTCACCGCAGCTCCCGCAGTTCCGCCGCGACCGTCTCGGGCGTGGTGTCGCTGATGAACACCTGCATGCCCGACTCCGAACCGGCCAGGTACTTCAGCTTGTTCGCGGCCCGGCGCAGTGAGAACAGTTGCAGGTGCAGCCACCAATCCTCGCGTGGCGCACCGGATTTCGGGGTGGGCGCCTGATTCCACGCGGCGATGTAGGGCATGGGCGTGTCGAAGCGACGCGCGAAGCGGCGCAGCATGTCCAGGTAGAGGACGGCGAAGGCGTCCCGCTGGGCGTCGTCGAGATCGGGCAGGTCGGCGACCCGGCGATGCGGGAACAGCTGGACCTCGTAGGGCCAGCGGGCGAACGGCGGGACGAAGGCCGTCCACTCCTCGTTCGCGGCCACCACGCGCAGCCCGGCCTCGCGCTCCGCGGCGAGCAGATCGCCGAACAGGTTGCCGCCGTGGGCCTTCCGATGCGCGGCCAGATTCGCGGTGATCTTCGCGACGCGCGGGGTGACGAACGGGTAGGCGTAGATCTGGCCGTGCGGATGCGAGAGCGTCACGCCGATCTCCTCGCCGTGGTTCTCGAAGCAGAAAACCTGTGCGACGCCGTCGATCTCGGCCAGTTCCGCGCTGCGCTGGGCCCACACGTCCACGACCAGGCGAGCGCGCGCGTCGTCGAGCCGGGCGAAGGAACTGTCGTGGTCGCTGGTGAAGCACACGACCTCGCAGCGCCCGAAGCCGTCGCGCAGCGGCGTGAGCGGCGAGCCCTCGACCGTGCCGACCGCGGCGGGATCGGCCGCGGTGGACAACGACGGGAAGCGATTCTCGAAAACGACCACCTGGTAATCGGATTCGGGCACCTCGGTGGCGCGCTCCGGGGTCGACGGGCACAGCGGGCACAGATCGGCGGGCGGCAGAAAGGTGCGCGTCTGCCGATGCGAGGCGATCACCACCCACTCGCCCAGCAGGGGATCCAGCCGCGCCTGCGAATGCGTGGTGGTTCGCGGCAGGTCGCGGGTGTCGACGGCGGTGCGGGTCGTCGGCTCGGCGTCGAAGTACAGAATCTCCCTGCCGTCGGCGAGCCTGCGGCGCGTGATGATCACCGCGTCACAGTACCGCACCGATGTGAGCGCTCACATCAGCGTTCCCCGGAGGGGCGCCCTCGGGGCCGCCCCGGCTCCCGGAGTCCCGGGATCAGTACTCGCTGCCGAACAATCCGCCCGGTCCGTAGGAGCCCGTGTTCGGGGGCGGCGGAACCAGCGTCCACGTCCCGCAATTCGTCGTCGCGAAGCCCACGTCGGTGGGTTTGATCAGCACGCGCACCGGGGTGAGGTAGGTGAAGTTGCTGTCGAGGAACAACGAGTTGGGGTCGCGATGGTCGTCGGGGCCCGGGATCTCGCGCAACCGCCGCCAGAAGCAGCCGGTGTTCGGGTCGGGGCGCCCGGGGGTCTCGTAGATCCCGGGCTGGATGTCCACGCCCACGCGGTACACCCCGTCGGCGGGAATGGTGGTCGCCGGATCGGCGACCGCGGTCCCCGAACCCAGCATGGTGGCCGCGGCGGCCGCGGCCCCCGCGATGACGAACGTGCGTCCCTGCACGACGGTCCTCCTCGAACTCTGTTCCGGGCTTCGGTGGTCGGGCCCTCGGAAGGCCCCCGCGGCTTCCGGGACTCGGGTCTATCAGACCAGAGCGGACCGTTTGGTCGAAATCGGCGAAATTTGTGATCCGGGGGAAAATGCGTGGGATGGATGTCGTTCCGGGTCCGGGCCGCGATATCTCTGCATGAGAGTTCTCCGGCCCGTCACTCAGGACAACGACCCGTGCCGCGCGCGCTGTGCGCGCCTGTGCACCCACGAGGGTCTCGCGGCCGTGCTGGCCGCCGATCAGGGACTGCTGCATTGGCGCGCGGTCCGCCGGCTCGGCGATTCCGGACAGGCCGAACACGCCGTCCAGGAGACGCTGTTGCGCGCGTGGCGCAAGTGCGCGAGCTACGACCCCGACAAGGGCAGTGTGCGGACCTGGCTGCTGTCGATCGAACGCAATGTGCTCACCGACATCTGCCGCATGCGCGCGGTGCGGCCCTCGGAGACCAGCTGGGACGAACTCGTCGACGCCGAGAGCCGTTGGGCCGGACCGGATTTCGCCGACACGCTGGCGGACGGCCTGCTGGTCACCCAGTTGCTGGACGTGCTGCCCGCGGCGCAGCGGGACGCGGTCGTGCAGGTGATCATCAAGGATCGGGCGTATCAGGACGTGGCCGAGGATCTCGGAGTTCCGGTGGGGACGGTCAAGACTCGGGTGCACTACGCGTTGCGGTCGTTGCGGCGGTTGCCGATCGGCGCGTGAAATCGGCTGGGGGGCGGGCTGTTTCGGGCTTTCGCGGCGCGGGTGGCGTTCGATAGCCGACAATGTGCTGGTTGTGATGCCCGGATGCCTCGATCGGAGGCGGTGGGCGCGTGTCGTGGTCCGACGCGCGGGTTCGAGATCGGATTTTGCGGGTTCGACCGGCCGGATCGGCGGTCTGTGTGGCTCGCGATGTGGGTAACGGTTCAGTAACTGGTCTTGCTTGTGTGATACTGACGTGGTCAGAGTTAACCACTGGGTTTGGTGTTACTAGTGGGAAGGGAGGGGTGCGCCGTCGCGGCGTGCCGTCCGCACATGAAACAGCCAAGCGTCTTCGGTTCCGGTCTCTGCCTCGCCGTCGGAGCGACGGTCCTCGCCGCCGCGGTCCCCGCGCTCGCCCATGCCGGGCCGGCGCCACAGAATCCGCCGTCCGTCCTGTCCGCGCGGCTCGCGGGCAAGACGGTCTTCCTCGATCCGGGCCATCAAGGGTCCGAGCACGCCGAGAATCTGGATCGCCCGGTGAACGACGGCCGCGGCGGCACCAAGGCGTGTCAGACCACCGGCATGACCACCCTGCACGGCGTGCCCGAGCACACCATCACCTGGAACGTCGCGCAGATGGTCCGGCAATCGCTCGAGGCGCTCGGCGCGCGGGTCGTGCTGAGCCGCCAGGACGATTCCGGGTGGGGCGGGTGCGTCGACGAACGCGCCGCCGCCGCCAATGCCTCCGGCGCCGATCTCGCCATGAGCATCCACGCCGACGGGGCCCCCGCCTCCGATCGTGGCTTCCACCTCATCGTCCCGCAGCTGCCGATCCCCGACCCGGAGGCCGATCGGGTCCAGTCCTCCACCGGCCTCGCCGCCACCCGGACCATGCGCGCGGCCTACCTGCACGCCGGATTCCCGACCGCGAATTACGCCGGGGCCGTGGACGGTCTACAGACCCGCGCCGACATCGCGGGCCCCGCGCTCACGCACGTGCCCGAGGTCTTCCTCGAGATGGGCAACGGCGCCAACCCCGACGACGCGCAACTCCTCGAATCGCCCGAGGGCCGCCTCCAGCACGCCGTCGCCATCACCACCGGCCTGGTGAGCTACCTGCTGAACATCCCGGTGGACTCCATCTCCGCGCCGTCCCCCCAGGCGGCCGCCAGCGTCCAGCCCGACGCCCCGCACGATTCGCGAGATTGGTTGCGCACCAAGCCCGATGGCTCCCCGGTCACGCCCGGGACACGGCCCGCTCCGAGTGGACAGCCGAGTCCGAGCACACAGTCGCCGGGAGCGCAGGGCTCGGTCGGGGCCCCGGCTCAACCCGCCCCGAAGACTCCCGGTGCGGAACAGGTTGTGCCCGGCGCTCCGCAGGCATCCGGTGCGGGACAGGTTGCGCCCGGGGCGCAGTCGGGCGGCGTGCAGGGGTCGGAAATACCTGCCGCTCCGCAGGCTTCCGGCACGGAACAAGTTGCGCCCCGGGGAGATTCGGGTACGCAGCCGTCTCAGGAGACGCCCCCCTCGGGGACTCCGGCCTCTCCGGGAGCACCTGCCGGTCCGCAGTCGCGTCCGGGTGAGCAGGGCTCGGCCGGAGGCCAATCGCAAACGGCCCCTGAGGGTCGGGCCCCCGGCCAGAGCGTGCCCGGTGGGCAGCCGGGAACACAGCCGTCTCATGGCACGCCTCCGTCCGGGATGATGAGCGCCCCGGGACCGCAACCATCGCCCGGGCACTCCGGCACCGATGCGCGGCCGCAGCCGGGAGAGCAGGCGCAATCGAGTGAGCAAGTGCGGCCCGGTGTTTCACCGCAGCCGGGGGCGCAGGCTCAACCCGGAGTCCAACAGTCGGGCTCGCAGCCGCAGCCTGGGATTCAACAGCCCGGGGTTCAGCCGCAACCGGGGACGCAGCAGCTCGGGGCTCAACAGCCGGGAGCTCAGCCGCAACCAGGTGCTCAGCAGTCCGGGGCGCAGCCGCAACAGGGGACTCAGCAGCTTGGGGCTCAGCCGCAGCTGGGGGCCCAACAGCCGGGAGCTCAGCCACAACCTGGGACTCAGCAGTCTGGGGTTCAGTCGCAGCTGGGGGCCCAGCAGGCTGGTGCGCAGCCGCAACCGGGGGCTCAGCAGCTCGGGGCTCTGCCGCAGGCGGGGGCTCAACAGCCGGGGGCGCAGCCGCAGCCCGGGATTCAGCAGCCAGGGGCGCAGCCGCAGCCTGGGGTTCAGCAGTCTGGGGCTCAGCCGCAGTCGGGGGCTCAACAGCCGGGGGCGCAGCCGCAGCCTGGGACCCAGCAGCCGGGCACGCAGCCGCAGGCGGTTCGGCCTTCTGGGGCGCCGTCCAATCCGGGGACCCAGCAGCCTGGGGTTCAGGCTCAGCCAGGGACTCAGGCTCCCGGGGCGCAGTCGCAGCCTGGGCAGGGGCAGGCCGGGGCCGGGGATCAGGTGGGGCCGTTGGTTACGGCGGCGTTGGGGTTGTTGGCGCCGTTGGCCAAGGCGTTGGGGGTGGGGGACGGGACCGTGGATTCGGAGTTGGTCAATCTCGCCTACAGTTTGGTGGCGACGCTCATCAGTCCGTGGGTGAAGTAGGGCGGTAAGGTTGCTCGGATGGGTCGGGGTATTCCTGTACTGATCGTGGCCGGGTTCCTCGGGGCCGGGAAGACGACGTTGCTGAACCACCTGCTGCGCGGGCGGGATGCGCGGATCGGGGTGGTGGTCAACGACTTCGGGGCCGTGAACATCGACGCGATGTTGGTGGCCGGACAGGTCGACGCCATGGTGTCGCTGGGCAACGGGTGCGTGTGCTGCGCGGTCGATGTGGACCAGCTGGACGAGATGTTCGAGCGACTCGCGCAGCCGCGCAACCGGATCGACCTGATCGTGGTGGAGGCCAGCGGACTCGCCGAGCCGCGCAATCTGATTCGCATGGTGGTCGGCAGCGACAATCCGCGCATTCACTACGGCGGCCTGCTCGAGGTGGTCGACGCCGAGCATTTCGACGACAGCCGCGCCCGGCATCCGGAGCTGGCGACGCATCTGCGCCTGGCCGACCTCGTGGTGCTCAACAAGGCCGACCGCGTCCCGGCCGAGCGGCTCGACCGACTGCGCGGCGAGATCGCGGAACTCGTCGCCCCCGCGCCGGTGTACGCCACCACACGCGGCCGGATCGATCCGCACCTGCTGTTCGACGTTCCCGAACGCCCGGAGCCCACCGTCGCCGAACAACTCAGCCTCGACGCACTGCTCACCGAACCCGACCATCCCGACCACGACCACCACCACCTGCACGACGGCTACGACACCGTAACCTTCAGCAGCGCAACGCCTCTCGACCCCCGCCGCCTCGTCGCCCTGTTGGAGAACCCGCCCTCGGGCCTGTTCCGGGCGAAGGGCCACGCCGACTTCGCCGTCGAGGGCGAACAGCGCCGCTTCCTCTTCCACGTCGTCGGCCGCCACATCGTCTTCGAACCCGACCCCGCCGCCCGCGGCGGCACCGACATCGTCCTCATCGGTTCCGGCCTCGACGCGCACGCGGCGACCGCCCGCCTGCGCGACACCGTCCACCCCGATCCCGAGCCCCTGGACGCCCGGACCCTGCTCGGCGTGTGGCATCACGTCCCGCGCGAGCTGAGCGACGCCCTCGCCTACGCCGACGTGCCCGAGTGATCCCGCCCGCCGTGACATCGGCGAAACAGCCCGGCAACACCGCGCTTCTACCGTGACCTCAGATTGGTCTCTTGTTCACCGGAGGTGCGCCGTGCAGTTGCGCGAGATGTTGGCCGAGCCGCTGGGCCTGCGGCTGCTGCACGGTGAGCACGCGCTCGATCGGCGCGTCGACCGTGCCTGCGTCACCGATATGCCCGACCCGGCCCCGTTCGTCACCCCCGGCGCGCTGGTCTGCACCGGCCTGGTGTGGCGCCGCGGCCCCCGCGACAGCGACCCCTACATCGGCCTGCTCGCCGAGGCGGGGGCGGCGGCGATCGCGGCCGGGCGGACGCTGCACGGCCACGTCCCCGACGATGTGATCACCGCCTGCCGCGCGCACGGCCTGCCCCTGCTGGAGGCCCCGCGGTCGCTGCCGTTCAGCCGCATCATCGAACACCTCGCCGCCCGCCGGGCCGAAACTCGTTTGCGCCGTGTCGAATCCGGCTTCGCCCGCCAGCGTCGCCTGCTCGCCGCGGTCGCCGACGGCGGCGACGCCCGCCACCTGCTCACCGAATTCGCCACGGACCGAACGGCTTCCGCGTGGCTGCTGACCGCCACGGGTGCGCTCGTCGCGGGCACCGCCCCGCTCGCCGACACCGAGATCGACACCCTGATCGCCGCGGCCGCCGCCGCGCCCCGGCTGCCCCTCACCACGTCCGGCGGCTACACGATCCATTCCGTCGGCAGTCGCCTGGGCGATCGAATCACATTGTGGTACTTGGTGGTTCGCGCCGAGACCGACACCGAGGATATCGGCTCCGATCTCGCCCCCATCGCCGAACTGTACCGAATGCGCCATCGTGAACGCCTCCGGCTCCGCTGGGAACTGAGCGACCACACGATCCCGGACGCGGACGCCGCGGTCGCCGTCGTGGCCGATACGACCGCCCCGCGACGAGTCGAGGACCGGGAAATCCCGCCCGAATCCGACCGGCCGCGGCTCGCCCCGGAGGAACTCCGCGTACTCGTGCACGACATCCTGCCCGGCGCGACCACCGAGGTGGACCGGTACGGGCGCGTGGTGGCCTGGACCACGGGATCCGAACGGGACGTCGCGACCCGGCTGACTCGGCACCTGAACCGACTGCGCCCGGCCGTGCGCGGATTCACCCTGCGCGTCGGCGTCAGCGCCGCCCGCCCCGGCGAATCGCCCTCCGGTGCGGTGGCTTCCGCGGCCGCCGCGGCCTCGACCCTCGGGGACGCCGCGGTGATCGTGCGGATCGCCGAGGTGGATTCGGCGGTCGGCCTGCTCACCGCCGTACCGGACGACCTGCAACGCCGTTTCGCCGCCCGGGTGCTCGGCCCGCTCCTCGAGTACGACCGTCGTACGGGAACCGGACTGCTGCGCACCCTCGAGGTCTTCCTCGACTGCGCCGGATCGTGGCGTACCGCCGCGGATCGAATGCACCTGCACCTCAACACGATTCGCTACCGGATCGGCCGGGTGGAGGAGCTCACCGGACGCGATCTGGGGCGGCTCGACGACCGGCTCGACCTGTATCTGGCCGTGCGGGCGTACGGCGCTCAGACCGCACCCGTGTAGGGGTCCCAGGCGATCCCGGCGTCGGGCGCGTCCTCGCGCAGCACGCTCGCCTGGATGAGGCCGTACGGGCGGTCGTCGGCGTGGAACACCTCGTTGGCGTTGTCGATGCCGAACCGGCCCAGATCGTAGGAGAAGTGATGTTTGTTCGGGGCCGACAGCCGGATCTCGGCCAGACACGGATACGCCTCGAGGGCGGCGCGGCCCATCTCGAACAGGGTCTGCTGCAACGCCTTCGAGTGCAGGACCGCGAACCGTTCCACCAGCACCGCCCGGATGCCCGCGTACGCGGCATCCCAATCGTCCGGGGCGGCGGCGAAGCGCCAGCGCACGTCCAGACTGGTCGCCAGCACCCGATCCGTGGTCGGCTCCAGCACGGTGAACGGATCGGTCAGGAAGCCGCCGAACTCCGAACCCGTCGATTTCAGGATCACCAGATCCTTGACCCCGCCGATCACCCACTCCCGGCGGTCGGACGCGCGGCCCGCCACGGTGATCGCCGCGACCCGCACCTCGGGTCCGGTACGGGTCCAGGTGTGTTCGTGCGGGCGGCCCTCGACGAGCACCCGCTCCCAGGCGTACTCCTCGATCTCGATTCGGGCCGACCGCACGGGCGCGATGTCGTCGACGAAGTGCCGGGCCAGTGCCAGCCCGTAGTCCTCGACGCTGCCCGCGCCGTGGGTCTTGGCGTAGGTGTAGACGGTCTGCTTCTGCGAATCGGTGGGCAGCACGGCGCCCTGATCGCCGGACACGTGCGCGGCGTCGAAATCGCCGTGCAGACAGGTGGATACGTTCAGATCGCGGATCTCGTGTCGGTCGGTGTCCCGATAGACGCGCACCACGCGGTTCTCGGCCTTGCCGTACCGGTTCGGGCCGAGGACGATCTTGCCGGACATAGCGGTCATGCCCTCACTCTGGCGCACCGCGCCCGCGCCCGGTCCTGTACTTCGCACAAATCCGTACCCCGCCCGCACCCGGCTTTCTGGCCGCGCGCACGAGCCGGACCGCGCGGCGGCGGCTCTACCGTTGGATTCTCGTCATCCGGCGTCCGCCGGAGCTACCCGTCACGGAGTCACCCATGACCACACCGCAATCCGTCGACACCCGGTTGCCGCTCGGGCAGCTCGCGCTGTTCGGGGTTCAGCACGTGCTCATCATGTACACCGGCTGCGTCACGGTACCGCTGGTCTTCGGCGCGGCGGCCGGACTGGACCGGGCCACCATCGGGCTGCTCATCAGCGCCGATCTGCTGGTCGCCGGGGTGATCACGGTCGTGCAGAGCCTCGGGGTCGGGCGTGTGCTCGGCGCGCGGCTGCCCATCGTGTGCGGCGCGACATTCGTGGCGCTCACCCCGATGATCCTCATCGCCCAGCAATACGGCCTGCCCGCGGTGTACGGCTCGATGCTGATCGGGGGCCTGGTCGGGCTGGCGCTGGCGTGGCCGTTCGCGATGATCGTGCGCTACTTCCCGCCGCTGGTCTCGGGCACGGTGCTGACCGTCGTCGGCGTCTCGCTGATCGGCGTGGCGGGCGGGCTGATCGTGGGCAGCGATCCGAAGGCCGACTCGTTCGGCGCGCCCGCGCGGCTCGCGCTGGCCGCGGTGGTGCTGGTGATCGCGACCGTGCTGACGTGCCTGGGCCGGGGCGTGTGGTCGCGGCTCGGGGTGTTGATCGCGCTGATAGCCGGTGTGGCGCTGGCGATTCCGCTGGGGCTGCTGCATCTGGACGGCGTCTCGGCCGCGGCGTGGTTCGGGCTGCCGCGGCCGTTCCGCTTCGGCGCGCCGGAGTTCCCGCTCGCGGGCGTGGTGACGATGAGCGTCGTCGTGGCCGTGGTGTTCGCCGAATCGACCGCGAGCCTGCTCGCGGTGAGCGAGATCACCGGAAAACGCCTGAGCCGCAACGACATCGCCTGCGGGCTGGCCGGGGACGGGCTGTCGGCAGTGCTGGCCGGGGTGTTCGGCTCGTTCGTGGACACCGTGTTCAACCAGAACGTCGGCGCGGTCGCCACCACCCGCGTGCACAGCCGCTATGTGACCGCGGTGAGCGGCGCGATTCTCGTTGCGCTGGGCCTGGTTCCGCGCCTCGGCGCGGTGGTGGCCGCGGTGCCGGGGCCGGTGGTGGGCGGGGTGGGGCTGGTGCTGTTCGCGACCATCACCGTCGTCGGCGTCGACACCCTGCGCCGGGCCGATCTGACCGACCGGGTGAACTTCACCATCGCCGCGGTGTCGATCGGCGTGGGGCTTATCCCGGTGCTGACCAAGGACATGTTCACGAAATTCCCTTCCTCGGCGCAGATCCTGCTGAACAGTGGAATCACCCTGGCCGCCGTCACGTCGTTCGCGCTCAACCTCGTGTTCAACCACACCCGCGTCGGCGCGATCGCGCGCCGGGACGCCATCGTCCGCCCGACCGCCGCGGGAGATACCCCTGACGCCGTCACCGCGTGAGCCGTTCGACGTGCCCCGTCGTCGACCTGGGGGCGGTTCGGCGTGCTCGCGGGTCGGTTTCTCGACGGGTCGTCCGGGTGAGGCCGTCGCGGGGATCAGAGCGCGTGGATCTCGGGCAGCAGCTCGGCCAGATCCGCCAGACTCTCGGCGGTCCACGGGACCGTCGGGGCGAGCATGGCGTGGTCGAAGCCGAGTTCGGCCAGTTCGTGGACGCGGTCGCGGAAGCGGTCCACCCGCTCGGGGTCGTAGCGCATGCCCACGGTCTTCTCGATCTCGGCGTAGTCGCGGCCCAGATCCGCGCAGTGTTTGCGCAGCACGTCGAGCTTGTGGGCGACGTCGTTGCCGAGGCCGATCTCGGGCATGTCCGAGATATTGCAGGCGTCGGCGTAGCGGGCGACCATTCGCAGCGTCTTGCGTTCGCCGCCGCCCGCGACCAGGATCGGCGGGTGCGGGCGCTGAATCGAGTTGGGCGAGTTGAGGGTTCGCATCAGCGTGTAATGCCTTCCCTCGTAGACGCTCTCGTCCTCGCTCCACATCAGCTCGGCGATCCGCAACGTCTCCTCCAGCCGTTCGAACCGCTCGCCGAGGCGCGGGAACGGGATGCCCAGCCCCTCTGCCTCCCATCGCGTTCCCGGTCCCATGGGTTCCGGATCGATGTGCGCGCCCGCGCCGATGCCGAAATACATTCGGCCGCCGCTGAATACGTCCAGCGAGGTGACCTGTTTGAGCAGGACGCCCGGATGCCGGTAGGCCACCGAGGTGACCAGGGTGCCGAGCCGGACGCGGCGCGTGTGCGCGGCCAGAAAGCCCAGTGTCGCATAGGCTTCCGGCAACGGTGACTCCGGCGGCCGCCCGGACAGGTAGATCTGGAAGAAGTGGTCCATCACCCACAGGCTGTCGAAGCCCGCGTCGTCGGCCCGACCGGCGAGGTCGGCCAGGAGCGGACCGAGCCGCTCGGTGGGGACGTCCCAGGAGAAATCGGAGAAGGCAAGACCCAGCTTCATCGCGCACACCCTTAAGTTGTTAGCCGGACAATGACACTATCGTGAGCCGACTAACGAATTCAATACCCTACGCTGAGTCCACCATGACCGACCAGCCCGAGGCCGAATTCCAGAACGCGTTCTGGGCGGCCAAACACGCGATGATGAACGCCGCCGCCACCGCCTACGCCCAGCACGGCGTCTACGAGGGACAGCAGTTCATCCTGCGCTGCCTGTGGGCCGAGGACGGGCTCACGCCGGGCGAGGTCGCCAAACGGCTGAATCTGTCGACGCCGACGGTCACCCGCGCGACCACGCGCATGGAGACTGCGGGACTGCTCCGCCGCGAACCGCACGCCACCGATCGGCGGCTCGTGCGCCTGCGTCTCACCGAGCGGGGGCGCGAGCTCGAGCACGCCATCGAGGCGGAGAGCGAACGGCTGGTCGCCCGCGCGCTGGCGACCCTAAATCCCGGCGAACGCGCGTTCCTGGTGGCGAGCCTGCGGGCGATCGAACGCAACCTCACCCGCGAGGAATAGCGTTCAGCCGCAGGCGTTCACCCATTCCGACATGCCGTCGGCGAAGCGCTGTCGCTTCCAGATCGGCACCTCGTGTTTGATGCGGTCGACGAGTTCGGCGCAGGTGCCGAATGCCTCGGCGCGATGCGGCGCGGCGACGGCCACCGTCACGGCCAGGTCGCCGACGCCGAGGGCGCCGATCCGGTGCACGGCCGCGACGGGCAGATTCGCGGCGGCGGCGACCTCGGCGCAGATCGTGTGCAGGAAGCGGTCGGCCTGCGGGTGCGCGGAGTACTCCAGCGCCGAAACCGCCTGTCCGCCATCGTGATCGCGCACCTTGCCGGTGAACACCACGACCGCGCCGTACTCGGGTCCGCTCACCGCCGCCTCGACCGCGTCCGGGTCCAGCGGGGTGTCCACGATCGCGGTGAGCCGCACCAGCTCACTCATGTCCGCCTCCTCCGGCGACCTGCGCCAGCAGATGATCCAACAGGGGTTCCAGCACCGCCATCCCGTCGCGCACGCCACCGGGGGAGCCGGGCAGATTCACCACGACGGTGCGTCCGGCCAGCCCCGCGACGCCGCGGCTGAGAGCGGCCAGGGGGAACGTCGCGGTGCCGCGCGCCCGGATCGCGTCCGCCACCCCCGGCAGTTCCCGGTCGAGGACGGCCCGGGTCGCCTCGGGAGTCGCGTCGGTCGGGGAGGCCCCGGTGCCGCCGGTAGTGACGAGCAGCCCCGGCGCGCCGGTGAGCGCGTCGGCGAGCCCGGCGGCGATATCGGCGTCGGCGTACACGAGGGGGCCGCGCACCGAAAAACCTTGCGCGGCCAGCCATTCCGCGAGAACGGGGCCGGTCTTGTCGACCCGCGTTCCGGCCGCGACGCCGGTCGAGGCGACGAGGACGGCCGCCGTGCGGGAGCCTTCGGCGCGCGGGGGGTGGGCGTGCGTGGTGCCGGTCCCGTGCGCGGGGTGGGCGCCCTTCATGCCGGTCCCTTCGGCGGGCGCGAGGTGGGTGCCCTTAGCGTCGGACCCTTCGGCGGGCGCGTCGTGGTTCGTCGCGCGGGAGCCTGCGCTGTTCGCGTCTCGAGCCGCCCGGTGCGCGACATTCGCCGCCCCGACCGGGGCGGGCTGGGAATCTTCCTGGGCGGCAGGTGTTTTCGGGCGCTCCCAGTGGCCGTGTTTGCCGCCGTCCTTGGTGACTAGCCGGATGTCGGTGAGGACGGCGGCGGGGTCGACGGCCTTGACCATGTCGTGCAGGGTGAGGCCCGCGACGGCGACGGCGGTGAGGGCCTCCATCTCGACGCCGGTGGGGCCCTTGGTCTTCGCGGTGGCCTCGATGGTGATGGCGTCGGCGGTGAAGGCGAATTCGACGCGGACCGAGGACAGGGCCAGCTGGTGGCAGAGGGGGATGAGTTCGGAGGTCTTCTTCGCGCCCGCGATCCCGGCGATGCGGGCGGTGGCGAGGACGTCGGCCTTGGGCATGTCGTCCGCGCGGACGAGCGCGATCACCTCGGGGGTGGTGCGCAGCGCGCCCGCCGCGACCGCCACGCGCGTGGTGTCGGCCTTGGCGCTCACGTCCACCATGCGGGCGCGGCCCTCGGAATCCAGATGCGACAGCTCGCTCATAGCTCCCACACTGTCACAAGCGATCCGGCCGCCAGCTCGGTGACCTCCTCGGGCACGTCGATCAGGACGTCGGCCTGGGCCATGGTCGCCACCAGGTGCGAACCCGGTCCCGAGGCCAGCGCCACCCCGTCGATCTCCATGCGCCCGCGCAGATACTGGCGGCGGCCCGCCGGGGAGCGCGCCGAATCCAGCAGCGGCACCTCGCATTTCGGAACGGGCGGCAGCCCCGACAGCTCGCGCAGGACGGGACGGGCGAACACCTCGAACGACACCACGGTGCTCACCGGATTGCCGGGGAAGCTCAGCACCGGCACGCCGTCGACGACCGTGACGCCCTGCGGCCCGCCGGGTTGCACCGCCACCGTGCCGAAATCGCCTCCGCGCGTGGACAATACGTCCTTGACCACCTCGAAGTCGCCCTTGGACACCCCGCCGGAGGTGAAGACCACATCCGCGACCTCGGTGGCGCGGCCCAGTTTGTTCTGGAACTCGCCCGCGTCGTCGCGGCTGTGCTCGACCGAGACCACCTCCACGCCGTTGACGGCCAGCGCGGACGCCAGCGCGATCCCGTTGGAGTTGTAGATCTGGCCGGGCCGCAACGACGCGCCCGCCGAGACGAGTTCGTCGCCGGTGGTGAGCACCGCCGCGCGCACCCGCCGGAAGACCGGCAGCCGCGCCAGGCCCACGGCCGCGAGCGCCGCGACGTGCCGGGGCGCGACGAGCGTCCCCGCCGGCACCAGCAGATCGCCGGCCCGCGCGTCGGTACCCGCCTCGCGCACGAAATCCCCTGCGCGACGGCCCTTTTCGATGATCACCTCGGAGCCGTCGACGCGGGTGTCCTCCACCGGCACCACACAGTCGGCGCCCGGCGGGATCGGCGCACCCGTCATCACCTTCATCGCCGCGCCCGGCGGTAGCGGTGTCTGCCCGGTCTGCCCGGCGGCCACCACCCCGGCCAGCGGCAGCGTCACGGGCGTGACGGCCACCGACTCCGCCCGCACCGCGTACCCGTCCATCCCGGAATTGCGGAACACCGGCAGATCCAGCGGCGACCGCACGTCCCGCGCCAGCACCCGACCCAGCACCTCGGTCATCGACACCTCCGCGACATCGCGCAGGGCGAGCGGACGCAGCAGTTGCTCGACGTGCTCGCGGTGCTCGTCGACCGAGCGCGCCGAGGTCGTGGGCCGGATCGTCATGAGGTCAGAGTAGTCATCCCGGACCGGACGGTTCCCGGCTAATCCTCGCGGGCGTGTTTGGGGCGGCGGGATTCGGCGGCCACGATTCGCGGGGGGAGCACGACGGTGTCGGCGAGGGGGTCGGCGTGCAGGTGGCGGATGAAGTCCTCGACCGAGTGGTAACCGGCGGCGAGGACGGCGGTGAGCAAGCGTCGGGCCGCGTGGTTGGTGGTGTCGGTTGCCATGGCTCCCCTCCTGCGTCGGCTTCCGTGGATGGTCATCCCGCCGCTGTGTGGTATTCGTGACCGGACCGGTGCCGGATGGGGGCTTTTCACAGCGCGACGGCGGCGGGCGAGGATACTGATCGGGTGAGTGAGCCGGGAACGACCGAATCCGACGATGCCGTGTTGGCGGATGCCGAGGGCGCCGCGCCGCGGGCGGGCAGCTTCCGCTTCTGGTTCGCCACCCGGCGGTGGGAGTGGTCGGCGGAGGTGTACCGAATGCACGGGTACGTGCCCGGCGAGATCGAGCCGACCACCGAACTGCTGCTCGAGCACAAACATCCCGACGATCGCGAACACGTCGCCGAGCTGATCACCCGCGCGGTCGAGCACGGCGAACCGTTCTCCAGCAGGCACCGGTTCCTCGACACCGCGGGCCGCGAACATCAGGTGATGGTCGTGGCCGATCGGATCCTCGACGCCCAGGGCGGCGCGGTCGGCACGACCGGCTTCTACATCGATCTCACCTCGACCCTGGCCGAGGCGGAGAACGCGGCGGTCACCGCGGCCGTCTCGGAGCTGGCCGAGGCGCGGGCGGTGATCGAGCAGGCCAAGGGCGTGCTCATGCGGATGTATCGGATCAGCGCGGACCAGGCGTTCCGGGTGCTGGTCTGGCGGTCGCAGGAGACCAATGTGAAACTGCGGGTCCTCGCCGCCCAGCTCATGAACGACCTGCCGATGGTGCCCCCGGCCTCCGCGGAGACCGTGGGCGCCTTCGACCACGTGCTGCTGACCACGCATCTGCGGGTGCCGCGCGAGGACCACTGACGACTACGCCGATCCACGTACAATCGAACAATGCCGCTCGTCCATCCCGCCCGCGATCAGATCCGCATCGAGACCGTGCTGTCGGCGCTGGGGCATCCGATCAGACTCGCGGTGCTGCGCGTGCTCGACGCGGGCGGGGAGTACAACTGCACCGGCGTGCTGAACGTCCTCGGCATCACCGCCCGATCGACCATGACCCATCATTGGCGGGTGCTGCGTGAGAGCGGGCTCATCCGCCAAACCGCTTCCGGCAGAGAGTTTCTGCTGGAGCTGCGCCGCGCCGACCTCGACGCCCGCTACCCGGGCCTGCTGGACGCCGTGCTCGCGGGCGCCGAGGTGGATGAGGCCCGCGGTCGGGAGGCCGTGTTCGCGGGCACCGAGGTGGACGAGGTCCGCGGTCCGGAGGCCGCGCTCGCGGGTACCAAAGTGGACGAGGCCCGTGGTCAGGACGCCGTGCTCGCGGGCGCCGAGGCGGCCGAGGCTCGCGGTCAGGACGCCGGATAGAAGGCGTCGATCTCGGCGGCGATGCGGTCGGGTTGCTGGTCCACCAGCCAGTGGCCCGCGCCGGAGACCTCGTCGCCGGAGGCGTCGGGGGCGGCGTCGCGGACGGCGGGGAGCATCACCTCGCTCAGGCCGTCCTGGGTCAGCATCCGGACCGGTTGGCGCAGCGGCGACTGTTGCAGCGCGGCGTTCTCGGCCTCGTCGGCGCTCCAGGTGCGATACAGCTCGAAGCCCGCGTGCAGGACCTGCGGGCGGGAGTAGACGCGGACGTACTCGGCCAAAGACGCTGGGGCGACGGGCAATTCGTGGGTGGCGCTCGCGCGGGCCTGCTCGGAGACCTCGCTGTGGCGGAAGAAGTAGTCCAGGAAGGTGCCGACGCGGCCGGTGACGAGCTTCTCGGCCAAGGGGTTCTGCACATTGAACGAGAAGTGCCAGGACAGGGGCTGTACGGACGCGAAGGTGAGATTCCGCCCGACCAGCGGGAAGTCCATGAGGAACAGCCCGGCCACCTGATCACGATGCTCGGCGGCGAGCGCGTAGGCGACCCCGACGCCGAAATCGTGTGCCACGACGCGGGTTTCGCGCTCGACGCCGATTCTGGTCAGCAGGCCCGAAACATACCGGGCCATGGTCGTTTTCGTGTACGACGGGAGTTCTCCCGTGCTGTCGCCCAGGCCCGGCAGGTCGATCGCGATCACCGTGCGGCCGGGCAGCAGCCTCGGCATGACCTCGTGGTACTCGTACCAGCTCTCCGGCCAGCCGTGCAGCAGCACCAGCGGCTGCGGGCCCGTTCCGCCGATGACGTAGTGCATCTGCACCCCGTCCACGGTCGTGAAGCAGTGCCGGAACGCGCTCGTGAACGCCGGATCGTCCCTGGTCGCCGCGTCGTAGCCCGGACTGCGCGGTTCCTCTCCGGCCGCGCACGCCGGTGCGGCCGACGGAACCGGTCCGGCGTCCGCGTGCGAAACCGCTACGCCCGCAACGACGCCGAGAACGACGGCCAGCGCGGTCGGCCACAGGATCCGCCACCACCGGCGGATCGGCGAGGAGATCGCCATGACACCTCCATATTGTACGTATATACGCGTACAAACGTAGCATGGGCCGAACCGCCAGGCCACGGGCCTTCGGCTGTCCGTCCCCTCGGGAGGTGGCAATAATGGGAGCCGTGACCGTGGTTGTGATGGGCATTCCCGCCGTGCGGGGCAAGCGCCCCACGTTGGACGGCAGGCCCGACACGCCATACCTGGTCGACCGGTTCGGGCGGGTGGCGCGGGATCTGCGCGTCTCCATCACCGAGAAGTGCTCGCTGCGCTGCACGTACTGCATGCCCGAGGAGGGGCTGCCCGCGATCCCGGCCGACGAGTTGCTCTCGGTCGAGGAGATCGTGCGGGTCGTGGCGCTAGCCGTGCGCGAGCTCGGGGTGAACGAGGTCCGTTTCACCGGTGGGGAACCGCTCATGCGCCGCGATCTGGAGCGCATCGTGGCGGGCTGCCGCGCGGAACTGCCCGCGACGCCGCTGGCCATGACCACCAACGCGGTCGGACTCGAGCATCGCGCGGCCGGGCTGGCTCGGGCGGGTCTGAACCGGGTCAACGTCTCCCTCGACACCGCCGACCGTGCCGCGTTCGCCGCCCTCACCCGGCGCGATCGGCTGCCCGCGGTGCTGGCCGGAATTCGCGCGGCCCAGCGGTCCGGTCTCGCGCCGGTCAAGGTGAACGCCGTGCTCATGCGCGAAACCCTGTCCGGCGCAAGCGATCTGCTGCGCTGGTGCCTGGACGAGGGCTGCGAGTTGCGCTTCATCGAGGAGATGCCGCTCGACGCCGATCACGAATGGGCGCGGGCCGAGATGGTCACCGCCGCCGACCTGCTCGACGCGCTCGGCGCCCGCTTCACCCTCACCGAGGTCGGCCGGACGGACCCGTCCGCGCCCGCGGAGAACTGGCTGGTCGACGGCGGCCCGGCGACCGTCGGCATCATCGCCTCGGTGACCCGCAAATTCTGCGGCGACTGCGACCGCACCCGTCTCACCGCCGACGGCATGATCCGCTCGTGCCTGTTCAGCGATCAGGAATACGATCTGCGCACGCCGCTGCGCGCGGGCGCGAGCGACGACGAGCTGGCCACGCTGTGGCGCGGCGCGATGTGGAACAAGTGGGCCGGGCACGGCATCGACGCCGCCGGATTCGTGCCCCCCGAACGGACGATGGGAGCGATCGGTGGTTGAGGTCCGCTATTTCGCCGCGATCGCCGACGCGGTCGGCAAGGCCAGCGAACAGCTCGACCTCCCCGGCGAGGCCACCGTCGCGGACCTGCGCCGCGTCCTCGCGCGCGCCTACGGGCCGGAGCTGGATCCGATGCTGAAGGTTTGCGCGTTCCTCATCGGCGACGAGCTCACCCGCGACGACACCGCGCCCCTGGCCGCGCGGGTGGATGTGCTGCCGCCGTTCGCGGGGGGCTGAATCCCGTTCTGGCAGCAGGTGTTCGAGGGCAGCGCGGGACTGAATCCCGTTCGGCCATCAGGTGTTTCGAGTGCGTCAGTTTCGCCACCAGGTGTCGAAGGGTGACACCGGAAGTGCGCGCTTGTGTCGGGTCGTCGTGTAGATCGACTCGATGCGCTCGGCGATCTCCGGCGCGACGTCCTCGCCCTCGAGGTAGGCGTCGATATCGGCGTACTTCAGGCCGAGGGCGACCTCGTCGGGCAGGGCGGGTCGGTCGTCCTCGAGGTCGGCGGTCGGCACCTTGCGCCAGGTGCTCTCGGGTGCGCCGAGTTCGCGCAGCAGGGCCGCGCCCTGGCGTTTGGTGAGGCCGGCGAGCGGGGTGATGTCCGCGCCGCCGTCGCCGTACTTGGTGAAGAAGCCGGTCACCGCCTCGGCCGCGTGATCGGTCCCGACGACCAGCAGGTTCAGCTGACCGGCGATCGAGTATTGGACGACCATGCGTTCGCGGGCCTTGATGTTGCCGCGCACGAAATCGCGCAATCGCGGTTCACCGCCGAGCAAGTCGCGCAGGCCCGCGGCCGATTCCGCGGCCACGGCGTCGGCGCCGGGCTTGATGTTCACCTCGATCTCCCGGTCGGGCCGGATGAAGTCGAGCGCGACGCGGGCGTCGTGCGCGTCGGCCTGCACGCCGTAGGGCAGCCGGACCGCGACGAAGGTGGCCGCGCGGTCTTCGGCGCGCAGCTCCTCGGCGGCGAGCTGACCCAGCCGACCCGCCAGCGTCGAATCCTGGCCGCCGCTGATCCCGAGCACGAAACCCGTTGCGGGCGTTGATCTCAGGTAGTCCTTCAGGAATTCGACCCGGCGGCGGATCTCGTCCTTCGGGTCGATCCGCGGTCGGACGCCCAGTTCGGCGATGATCTGTTCGCGCATGGTCGTCACTCTAGGCGGCGGGGACCAGGGCGCGGATCAGCCGCTCCCAGTGGTCGCCGATCTGGTCGAGGGTGTAGCCCAGGACGCGGGTCTGATGCAGCACCAGGGTGGCGTCGAGCGCGTTGAGCAGGGTGTCGGCCAGCAGCGGGATCTCGCCGGGCGTTCCGGCCTGCCGAAGCAGCAGGGAGACATGGGTTTTCACGACGTTGTAGGGCGGGGTGGCGAAGCGGCCCGGATCGTCGGCGGCCCGGCGGACCTCGCCCGCGACCTCGATATCGGCCAGCCGGGCGCGCCCGAACGCCACCAGTCGCTCCACCGGCGGGGCGCCCGGACCCAGCGGCGGCGGCCCGAAGATGTAGGCGGCCTGGAGTTTTCGATCCGAGTGGTCGAGCAGGGCCATCATCAGCCCGGCGCGGTTACCGAAGCGGCGGAAGACCGTGCCCTTGCCGACGCCCGCGCGTTTGGCGACGGCGTCCATGGTGACCGCGTCCGCGCCGTGCTCGCGGACCAGCTCCTCGGCGGCGTCCAAGAGCAGCTGCCGGTTGCGGGCGGCGTCGCTGCGCTCGGTATGTTCGGCGACCGGGAGGGGCTCGAGGTGGTCGAACGGGGGTAGCGGCACCGAGACCGGCTCTATCGGTAAGGATTTCGATGTGTCGTGGTTCACAGGGGTCTACCTAGGGGCCGGGAATGAAGCGGACCGGGGTCCGGTTATTGTGACATGACGGCGGAACACCCCGCCCTGTGCAGCACAAGGAGTGATCATGTCCCAGACTCGCCTTCTCGCTCTCGTCGGTAGCCTGCGCGCCGGGTCGATCAACCGGCAGCTCGCCGAGGCGGCCGCCCAGACCGCGCCCGAGGGCGTGCAGGTCGACATCTTCTCCGGTCTCGCCGACATCCCTTTCTACAACGAGGACCTCGACGTGCCCGGTAGCGTGCCCGCCACCGCGGTCGCGTTGCGCGAGGCGGTCGCCGCGGCCGACGGCCTGATCTTCTTCGTCCCCGAATACAACGGCACCATCCCCGCCGCCCTGAAGAACGCCATCGACTGGGCCTCCCGCCCGTACGGCCAGGGTTCCATCAAGGACAAGCCCGCAGCCGTCATCAGCGCCTCCATCAGCTCCAACGCCGCCAAGTGGTCGCACGCCGACACCGTCAAGGCCCTCGGCGTCGCCGGAGCCTCCGTCGTCGAGAGCGCCCACCTCCACTTCGGCACCATCGGCGAGCGCTTCGCCGCCGCCCACCCCCGCGAGGACGCCGAGGCCCTCACCCAGCTCTCCGCCGCCGTCGCGGATCTGGTTGCGGCCGTTCAGGTTCGGGTCAACGCCTGAGTTCTGCCCTGGCCCCGGCGCTGGGCGCCGGGACCAGGGACTGGGAGGGGCTCGCCATTCCGGGGTGCCCCTCTCGAACGCTTTCCCGTCCTTACCCCTGGCCCCAGCGCCAGCTCCCTTGTCCCTGGCCCCGGCGCCCCAGCGCCGGGGCCAGGGTCTCTCTGCCTCCAGGGAACGGAATGGATACAGTATGAAAACCGTTTTCATTAACCGGAGGTGACCCAGATGAAGGTGCGTAACTCGCTCAAGTCTCTGAAGGACAAGCCCGGCGCTCAGGTCGTGCGCAGGCGCGGGCGGACGTTCGTGATCAACAAGAAGGACCCGCGCTTCAAGGCTCGCCAGGGCTGACACGACGCGGGGAGAGGGCCGCCCGGCCGGTAGCGGACGGGCGGCCCTCGGCGTGAACGGGATGTGAACGAGGGTGATCAGCGGGGTGCGGGAGGCTGATGGGAACGAACGAGACCGGTGGGGCGGTTGGGTTTGCTGGGAAAGAGCTGAGTCGTGAAATCGTGATCTGCGCCACTGCCGTGTCGGGTTGCGAATCGGCTGTCCAGGTACTTACGACGATCGAATTACAACTTTGGGACTCGCAACATGTCGTGTTGTAGGAATCTGTCGGCCACTAGGTGTAGTGTCTACGGCACTGGAGAACGAAGCGGGCTCCGCGCCGGTCAAGCCTCGGCGACCTGGGGATCCGCAGCCGGTTCCAGGGGTTTGCGCAGTACCACAGGATGTGGCTCTTCACAGTCGTGCACTGCATACCGGACTAGGCAAGGAGAAGAGGGACACCAATGACCATCACCGTCTACACCAAGCCCGCTTGTGTTCAGTGCAATGCCACCTACCGCGCTCTCGACAAGGCGGGTGTGGACTACGAGGTCGTCGACATCTCCGAGAACTCCGAGGCCCGCGACTACATCATGGCCCTCGGTTACCTGCAGGCCCCCGTCGTCGTCGCCGGTGACGACCACTGGTCCGGCTTCCGCCCCGACCGCATCAAGGCCCTGGCGACCGTCGCGGCCTGACCTTCGCGCGGAGGCCCCGGCCGGAAAGCGTGGCCGGGGCACTCGGTAGGGGAAGCGGCCGGGGCACTCGGTGAGGGTGGCCCGGGGCGCCGGGTAGGGAACCTCTTCGCGAAAGTGCTTGTGGCCCTTGACAAAGGGAATCCGATGAAAGGGGGAGTGGTGCCGAACCTGGTCTACTTCTCGAGCGCGTCGGAGAACACCCATCGCTTCGTGCGGCGGCTGGGCCTCCCGGCCGAGCGCATTCCGCTCCATACCGCCGACTCGTTGCGCGTCGACGAGCCCTACGTCCTGATCTGCCCGACCTACGGGGGCGGCAAGAGCGTCTTCGACGCCGCGGGCCGGGGCGGTCGATCGGACAAGGACTTCGTGCCCCGACAGGTTGCGAAGTTCCTCAACGATCCGCACAATCGTGCGCTGTTGCGCGGCGTCATCGCCGCGGGCAACACCAACTTCGGCGACACGTACTGCTATGCGGGAGAAGTGATCTCGCGCAAGTGCGGGGTGCCGTACCTGTACCGCTTCGAACTCATGGGAACCGCCGAGGACGTCGAGCGCGTCCGAGAGGGATTGGGATTGTTTTGGCAACGACAACAGCACCGGCCGGAAAGACGGCCCGCCTGGAGCGCCCGGTGAGCAGTGAGGCGTCCACCGAGGGTTTGGACTACCACGCCCTCAACGCGATGCTCAATCTGTACGGTCCGGGCGGCGAGATCCAGTTCGACAAGGATCGCGAGGCCGCGCGGCAGTACTTCCTGCAACACGTCAACCAGAACACCGTCTTCTTCCACAACCTCGACGAGAAGCTCGACTACCTCGTCGAGGAGAACTACTACGAGCCCGAGGTCCTCGACCGCTACAGCCGGGCGTTCGTGAAGAAGCTGTTCCAGCAGGCGTACGCCAAGAAGTTCCGGTTCCCCACCTTCCTCGGCGCGTTCAAGTACTACACCTCGTACACGCTCAAGACCTTCGACGGCAAGCGCTACCTCGAACGGTTCGAGGACCGCGTCTGCATGGTCGCGCTCACCCTGGCCGACGGTGACGAGATCCTCGCCCGAGAGCTGGTCGACGAGATCATGGACGGCCGCTTCCAGCCCGCCACCCCGACCTTCCTCAACTCCGGCAAGAAGCAGCGCGGCGAACCGGTCAGCTGCTTCCTGCTGCGCATCGAGGACAATATGGAGTCCATCGGGCGCTCGATCAACTCCGCGTTGCAGCTGTCCAAGCGCGGCGGCGGAGTCGCGTTGCTGCTCAGCAACATTCGCGAGCACGGCGCGCCGATCAAGAAGATCGAGAACCAGTCCTCGGGCGTCATCCCGATCATGAAGCTGCTGGAGGACTCGTTCTCCTACGCCAACCAGCTCGGCGCGCGGCAGGGCGCGGGCGCGGTCTACCTGCACGCGCATCACCCCGACATCTACCGCTTCCTCGACACCAAGCGCGAGAACGCCGACGAGAAGATCCGCATCAAGACGCTCAGCCTGGGCGTGGTGATCCCGGACATCACCTTCGAGCTGGCGAAGAAGAACGAGGACATGTACCTGTTCTCGCCCTACGACGTCGAGCGCATCTACGGGCAGCCGTTCGCGGATGTGAACGTCACCGAGAAGTACTACGAGATGGTCGACGACAAGCGCATCCGCAAGTCGAAGATCAACGCGCGCGAGTTCTTCCAGACCATCGCCGAGTTGCAGTTCGAGTCGGGCTACCCGTACATCATGTTCGAGGACACGGTGAACCGGGCCAACCCGATCGCGGGCAAGATCACCCACTCGAACCTGTGCTCGGAGATCCTCCAGGTCTCCACGCCCTCGGTCTACAACGACGATCTGTCGTATGCCGTTGTGGGCAAGGACATCTCGTGCAATCTGGGTTCGCTCAACATCGCCAAGACCATGGACTCGCCCGACCTCGGCAAGACCGTGGAGACCGCGATCCGGGCGCTCACCGCGGTGTCGGATCAGACCAGCATCTCCTCGGTGCCCTCGATCGAGCAGGGCAACAACGAGTCTCACGCGATCGGGCTGGGACAGATGAACCTGCACGGGTATCTGGCCCGGGAACGGATCCACTACGGGTCCGAGGAGGGTGTGGACTTCACCAACATCTACTTCTACACGATCGCCTATCACGCGATCCGCGCGTCGAACAAGCTGGCCATCGAGCGCGGCCGCGCGTTCGGCGGCTTCCCCGAGTCGAAGTACGCCTCCGGTGAGTACTTCGACAAGTACACCGACCAGGCGTGGGAGCCCAAGACCGACCGGGTCCGCCAGCTGTTCGCCGACGCGGGCGTCCACATCCCCACCCAGGACGACTGGCGCGACCTGAAGACCTCGGTCATGGCCCACGGCATCTACAACCAGAACCTCCAGGCCGTCCCCCCGACCGGCTCGATCTCCTACATCAACCACTCCACCAGCTCGATCCACCCGGTGGCCTCCAAGATCGAGATCCGCAAGGAAGGCAAGATCGGCCGCGTCTACTACCCGGCCCCCTACATGACCAACGACAACCTCGACTACTTCGAGGACGCCTACGACATCGGCTACGAACGCATCATCGACACCTACGCCGCGGCCACCCAACACGTCGACCAGGGCCTGTCCCTGACCCTGTTCTTCAAGGACACCGCCACCACCCGCGACGTGAACAAGGCCCAGATCTACGCCTGGCGCAAGGGAATCAAGACCTTGTACTACATCCGGATCCGGCAGATGGCCCTGGAGGGCACCGAGGTCGAGGGCTGCGTCAGCTGCATGCTGTAGATCCGGCGTACCCCCCGCGTGTCGGAGGTCGTTGAGCGGTAAGCTACTTACGGAAGAGTCGTGCGCCGGGCGGCGCATACCTGTGAAGGCCGAGTCGAGGAGGTGGGGAGCTGTGCGTAGCGAACCCCCGAGTCGAAGGCCGCGCGGCGCCGCCCTGGTGTTCTGCCGGTAGTAGTTTGTCGGCGGCGGGGTCGGTGCCTCGCGGTGTGATTCGAGATCTCGATCGCCCCCGTTCATCGCTCGCTTGTGCCGAGGAATCGCCATGTCGCCGACCGAAGTGTCTGTTGCCGTCCCCACGCTGCCCGTCGAGGCCGCGCCCACCGAATCGCTGTTCGAGGTCGTCGAGACGCTCGGGGTCGAGGCGACCCTGCGGTGGCTCGACGATCGGCCGCCGCATCTGATCGCCGACGAGCTGGCGCGCATGGACGCGCTGCACGCGGGGATGGCGTTCCGGTTGCTGGACAAGGACCGGGCGCTGGCGGTGTTCGAGGAACTCGAACCCGTCGACCAGCAGCAGATCCTGACCAGCCTGCGGGACCAGAGTTTTCGCGAACTCGTCGAGCGGATGGATCCCGACGACCGCGCCCGCATGCTGCGCGAGGCCCCGGCCAAGGTCGCCAAGAAGGTGCTGGCGGGGCTGAGCCCGCGCGAACGGCGGATGACCGCGGCCCTGCTCGGCTATCCGGAGGGTTCGGCCGGGCGGTACATGACGCCGGAAGTCGTTGCGCTGCCGCGTGATCTGACCGTCGACCGCGCGTTGCGCACCGTGCGGGCCAAGGGCGCGAGCGCCGAGACCGTCTACACCCTGCCCGTGGTCGACGGCGGCCGCCGCCTGATCGGCATCGTCGAACTGCGCGAACTCGTCCTGAGCGAGCCGGAGACGATGGTCGCGGATCTCGTTGTCACCGAACCGGTTTTCGCCCGCGCCACCGACTCCGCGGAGAAGGCCGCGCGGCTCATGCGCGAGACCAATGTCCTCAACCTGCCGGTGGTCGACAGCGAGGACCGGCTCGTGGGCCTGCTCACCATCGACGACGCCGTCGAGGTCATCGAGGCCGCCGACAGCGAGGACGTCGCGCGTCAGGCCGGCACCCAGCCGTGGGCCGGACATTACATGGCCGCCAAGGTCTTTCAGCTCGCCCGCTACCGCGCGATGTGGCTGCTGCTGTTGCTGGTCGCGGCCACGCTGACGGTCACGGTCACCGACGCGTTCGAGGGGACGCTCGCCCGGGCCGCGCATCTGGCGCTGTTCATCCCGCTGCTCATCGGGGCGGGCGGCAACGCCGGTGCGCAGGCGGCCACCTCGTGCGTGCGCGCGCTGGCCGTGGGCGAGGTGCGGGTGTCGGATCTGCTGCGCGTCATCTGGCGCGAGCTGCGCGTCGGACTCGTGCTGGGCGCGATGCTGGCGGCGGTGGGCATGCTCATCGGCGCGATCTTCGTGGGCGCGCAGATCGCGGTCGTCGTCGGCATCACGCTCGTGGTGATCTGCGGCTGGGCCGCGACCATCGGCGGCACGATGCCGTTGCTGGCCAAGAAGTTGCGGATCGATCCGGCGGTCATCTCCGCACCGATGGTGACGACGCTGGTCGACGCGACCGGTCTGATCATCTACTTCATGACCGCGAAGCTCGTCCTGGGCATCTGACGCGCTTGGCGGCCAACGGGTATCGGATGGCCTTCCGTCGGTGGCCCGCCATCTCCCGAGCGGATGAGACTCGTCTCCACGCGGCGTGATCCGACGCCGCGGTTGCCGGAAGGGAGACAATCATGGCGACGTTCGTGCTGGTGCCCGGCGGTTGGAAGGGATCCTGGGCGTACGAGGCGGTGATTCCGCTGCTCGAGCGGGCCGGGCACACCGTCCACGCCCTGACCCTGACCGGTCTGCGGCCGGACGACGATCCGGCGACCGTCGCGACCGCCAACCTCGACACCCACGCCGACGACGTGCTGCGACTGCTCGATCGGGCTCACCTCACCGACGTGACGTTGGTCGGTCACAGCTACGGCGGAATGGTGGTCGCCGCCGCGGCCGATCGCGCGGGCGGCCGGATCGCGCGCGTGGTGCATCTCGACGCGTACGTTCCCCGCGACGGCGAATCCTGTTGGGCCGCAATGAACGACCACTTCCGCCGAGTGATCGCCGACGGAGCCGAGACCACGGGTTACGCCGTCCGCCCGCCGGGCGACGGCGATCCGCGCCGCCGCCCCCATCCGTTCGCCGCGTTCATGCAAACGGTCCGGCTCACCGGCGAATTCGCTCGGGTGCCGCGGCGGGAGTTCGTCTACTGCTCGGGCTGGGAGGACCGAACGCCGTTCGCGGAGCAGCGCATTCGGCTCGCGGCCGATCCGGGGTGGCGGGTGCACGAGCTCCCGACCGGACACGACGTCATGCACGAGGCCCCGCAGGCCGTGGCGGCGCTCCTGCTGGACCGGTGACAGCAAACTCCCGGCGTCGCTGCCGCGCCCGCCGCCGAGCCCCGGCGCGGGCGCCGCGCGACGGTCATGCGCGCGCGGCCGCGTTGTGGAACTTCCCACCCCCGAACGCATTTCACCAGGGTTCGGGAGACACAAGCCCTTGTGCTGCGCGGAAGCCTCGTCCACTAGGAGTAGTGTCTCGGCGTACAATGACCGGCGAAGCGGGAAGGGTGAGTGAGCGGGCGTGAAATTGATCGATCGAGTGTCTGCGATCAACTGGAATCGGGTGCCCGACGAGAAGGACGCCGAGGTGTGGGATCGCCTCGTCGGCAACTTCTGGTTGCCCGAGAAGGTTCCGGTGTCCAACGACATTCCCTCGTGGGCCACCCTCAACGCGCAGGAGAAGCAGCTCACCATGCGCGTGTTCACCGGCCTCACGCTGCTCGACACCATCCAGGGCACGGTCGGCGCGGTGAGCCTGATCCCCGACGCGCTCACCCCGCACGAGGAGGCGGTGCTCACCAACATCGCGTTCATGGAGTCGGTGCACGCCAAGAGCTACAGCTCGATCTTCTCCACGCTGTGCTCCACCCGCGAGATCGACGACGCCTTCCGCTGGTCGGAGGAGAACCGCAACCTCCAGCGCAAAGCCGAGATCGTCCTCGAGTACTACCGCGGCGACGAACCCCTCAAGCGCAAGGTCGCCTCCACCCTGCTGGAGAGCTTCCTGTTCTACTCCGGCTTCTACCTGCCGATGTACTGGTCCTCCCGCGCCAAGCTCACCAACACCGCCGACCTCATCCGCCTGATCATCCGCGACGAGGCCGTCCACGGCTACTACATCGGCTACAAGTACCAGAAGGGCCTCGAACAACTCGCCCCCGCCGAACGCGACGAACTCAAGAACTACACCTTCGAACTCCTCTACGAGCTGTACGAGAACGAGGTCGAGTACACCCAGGACCTCTACGACGAGGTCGGCCTCACCGAGGACGTCAAGAAGTTCCTCCGCTACAACGCCAACAAGGCCTTGATGAACCTCGGCTACGAGGGCCTGTTCCCCAAGGACGAAACGGACGTCAATCCAGCCATCCTGTCGGCACTTTCGCCGAACGCGGACGAGAACCACGACTTCTTCTCGGGGTCGGGGTCGAGTTATGTGATCGGGAAGGCCGTCAATACGGAGGACGAGGACTGGGAGTTCTGAGCTCCCTGGGCGGCGGGGTCGAGGGAGTGTCCGTGCCCTGTCTGATCAGGAGGACGAGTCGCTCCGCCTGAGTGGCGTCGGTGGTGGTCAGGGCGATCCCGTTGGCCAGAGCGAGGAGTTCCGACGCGGTGAGGTCGGCGCGGACAGTGCCCGCGTTCTGCGCTCGGGTCAACAGCGCGGACGCCGCCGCGTGCATCGAGTGGTGCCAGCGGTCGAACAACGCGGGGCGCTGGCCGGTGCTGTCATCGGTGATCGACAGGGCCAGGTCCCGCTTGGTCGTCACGTGTGCGATGAAGTTCCGAAGCCAGTCGAAGAGGGCGTCGTCGGGAGGATCCTCGGCCAGGAGGGACCGGCTCGCGGCGCACAGCTCGGCCACTTCCTCGGAATACACGGCGATGATCAGTTCGCCACGCGTCGGGAAGTGCCGATACATCGTCGCATTGCCGACGCCGGCCCGGCGGGCGATGTCGTCCAGCGGGGCGTCGACGCCGTGGTCGTGGAAGACGGCCCTGGCCGCGGCCACGAGCTGGTCGTAGTTGCGCTGAGCGTCCGCGCGACGACGACGCTGGGGTTCCGAACCCGGCGCGGGTCCGGCGCTCTGGGATGGCATGACCCTCCTTGCTAATCGGGGACTTCCCCGGTTACGGTAGTCGGACACCACAAGTGGGGAGTTCCCCGTTTGTATCCCCGCTAGAGGAGAGTCCGAATGTCGCAGGGGGCAGACACCGCGCACCCGGGAGAGATTCATCGGCGCTGTAGTGAGAGCTACGCGCAGATCCTGGAAGGTCACCTGGAGGACGCGCTGAAGCTGATCGACCCCGAGATCGTCGACCACCGGGGCGGCACCCAGGGCGATCACCATGGACGCGACGCCTGGCGGCAGAAGTGGGAGCGGCTGAGCGCGGACAGCGCGTTCCACGACGTCTCGCTGACGATCGAACAGAACGTCGTCTCCGGTGACACCTCCGTCAACCGCTACACCATGCGGGGCACCCACACGGACTCCGGCCGACGCTACGAGGTCCTCGTCATGGATATGGTCCGCGTCCGAAGCGGCCTCATCGTCGAGCACTGGGTCCTGCTCGACACCGACGCGATGCGCGACCAGTTGGGCCTGTGAGGGCCCGACCCACAACCCGCTTGCAACCTCAAGCGAAACGCCCCCCTGCCAGCACGCTTGACGTGTCAGTATCGGTAATATTCGAACATGAGTTCGAGTGGTGACGGTGAGGTACCTCGGACCGAGGGCACCGCGCCCGAGTTGCAGTATCCCAATGAGCAGGGGTACTACTACCGGGCGTTGGTGCATCCGCCGAAGCCGGTGTGGGTGCGGCTCGACGCCATTCTCATTCGGGATCCTGGGACGCCTCGGCATGTGAACGGGGCGGGGCTGGATATGACGGGGGAGCGGCCGGGGACGCTCACGCATTGGGTGCCGACGTTGAACGGGGAGTGGATGGGGCGGGTGAACTTCTCGGTGCCGTACGCGGATGGGCGGACGCCGTTGCAGTTGACCGATCAGCTGGTTCCGGCATACGCGTTGCGGCCGCGGCCGGGGCCGATGGGGGTCAGGTGACCAGGGCGTGGGCGGTGGTGTACGCGAGCACCGTCGCGCCGAGCCCGGCGAACACGCTGATCGCGACATTCAGTGCGGCGTAGAGGTATTTGCGTTCCTCGGCCAGCCGGACGGTCTCGTACCCGAACGTGCTGTAGGTCGTGAGCGCCCCGCAGAACCCCGTTCCGGCGAGGGCGAAAAGAGGAGACGAGGTCGTCGCGCCCGTCAACGCGCCGAGGATCAGGCAGCCGGTGATGTTGACCAGCAGCGTGCCCCATGGAAACGTCGTGCGCAGCCGCGACTGCACGGCCCGGTCGAGCAGATAGCGCAGCGGCGCGCCGACCGCGGCGCCGAGGGCGATCAGCAGCACGGTCATGCGGTCGCCCTCCCGTCCCCGCGCAGACAGGCCGCGCGGGTGATCCGGACCGCCAGCAGAGTGGCGAGCAACGCGCAGATCAGCGTTCCGGCCAGATAGCCGAAGGCCACGCCGATCGAGTTGGGCTGCAACAGGTTTCGTGTCTCGCTGGCGTAGGTGGAGAATGTCGTGAACCCGCCCAGGACCCCCACGCCCAGAAACGGCCGCAGCAGCCGGTGCGCGCTCCACACATCGGTGATCAGCACCATGAGCACGCCGAGGAGGAAACACCCGGTCACATTGGTGACGAAGGTCGCCCACGGGAATCCGCCCGGAGCGGTCGGCCACAGCTGGGCGAGACCGTAGCGGCCCAGCGCGCCCAGGCTTCCCCCGATCGCGATGACGCCCATCAGCACAGCCCGCTCGCGCGCCGAATCCGGTTGCGGCCGTGGGAGATCCGGTTCGAGGTCGGGATCGATCGGCTCCCGGGCCAGTTCCTCGGACACGCGCGTCTCCCACTCGATTCGCATCAGATCGGGTAGGGACTGTCGGTGGCCCGAACGCCACGGTTGTTCCGATCTTCGGAGCGGCGAGCCCCACCGCCGCATCGCCTTCAGGGTAGTCAGTCCGTGACGAAACCGTTGAGCGTCTTGCGCAGGTCGTCGACCATCGCGCGGGCGGCCGTGATGCCGGACCCGTGCCAGATGACGTCGTCCACGGCGAATTCGCGTCGATCCGACACCGCCCCCAGTTTCTTGAAGTCCTTGGACTTCAGCACCCGTTCGCCCCGGCTCTTGCCGTCGGGCCCGTCGAACATGACGTAGATGATGTCGCCCTCGACCCGATCGCGCTCGTCCTCGCTCCCGACCCCGGACACCGTGAAGGTCGGCCCGCGTTGCGCGCCCGGCCGCTGCACGCCCACGTCCGCGAGCACCTGCCCGGCGAAACTGTCGGTGCCCAGCACCTGAATGTCGTTGCCGGAGAAGCGGATCACCGACGCCTGCGAGAAACTCGCCGCGATCGCGGTGCCGGTATCGCGGGCCTCGGTGCGGTAGTCGGCGAGGATCCGCTCGGCCGCGTCCCCTCGGTTCATGGCGTCGGCGAGGTCGGTGAACTGCGTCTGCCACGGGGTCGTGCCGACCAGCACGGTCGGGGCGATACCGCGCAGCGCGTCGGCGTTCGCGGCGGCGGTACCGATGATCAGATCCGGCCGCAACTCCGCGATCCGCGCGGGATCCGCGGACCCGATGCCGCCCACACTCGGAATCTTCACCACCCCGGTACCGAGATAGGACGGCTGCGGTACGGGACCGGCGAGGGTCGCCGCGCCGACCACCCGCTCCCACAGCCCCACCGCGCACACCGCGTCGAGCGCGGTGGTGTCGAGCACGACGATCCGCTGCGGATCGGCCGGAACCTGGCTCCCCGCAACGACATGCGACCCACCGGGATTCGGCGCGGTCGGCAACGGACACGCCGTCCGGGTATCCCGTTCGACCCCGACCACCGAGGCCCCCGCGATATTGGTCGTCGTCCGCACGATGCTCGCATCGTCATCGTTCCCGTGCGCACACGCGCTGAGCAGCGCGACGAGCACCACCGACACCAGCCCCCCGACCCGTAAGCGCCGCGCGCGGACACGGTCGCCAGCAGGGATGTCGCGGGTGGGTTCGACCTCGGGCACCGGCATGCGAGGAAGGGTACACATGCCCGCGCGCGGGTCGATTACGACACAGAGTAGGACCGGACGCGATGCCTGCCGCGGCAACGATTACGATCTGTCGTAGCGCAAGCCACCCGTCGTTCGCCGTGCGCCGGAAGCCCTGCGTACGACAACGACCAGAAGGCACACCTTCAGGAGGATCAGTGACTGCTGTAGAGCCCCAGCCAGTCCCCAAGTTGGAAGCGACTCGGCCTTATCCGCCGCGTCTGGGTCCGAAGGGTTCGTTCATCTACAAGGCCGTCACCACGACCGACCCGAAGGTGCTCGGGGTGATGTACCTCGTGACGGCCATGACGTTCTTCATGATCGGCGGCCTGATGGCGCTGCTCATGCGCGGTGAGCTGGCGCGGCCGAATCTGCAGTTCCTCTCGCCCGAGCAGTTCAACCAGCTGTTCACCATGCACGGCACGATCATGCTGCTGTTCTACGCGACCGCGATCGTGTTCGGCTTCGCCAATATCGTGCTGCCGCTGCAGATCGGCGCCCCCGACGTCGCCTTCCCCCGCCTGAACGCCTTCAGCTACTGGCTGTACCTGTTCGGCGCGACCATGGCGACCGCGGGCTTCATCACCCCCGGCGGCGCTGCCGACTTCGGCTGGACCGCCTACACCCCGCTGTCGGACATCGTGCACTCCCCGGGCGTCGGCGCCGACCTGTGGATCATGGGTCTGGCCGTCTCCGGTCTGGGCACCATCCTCGGTGGCGTCAACATGCTCACCACCGTCATCTGCCTGCGCTGCCCGGGTATGACGCTGTTCCGGATGCCGATCTTCACCTGGAACATCGCCGTCACCAGTGTGCTTGTGCTGCTGGCCTTCCCGCTGCTGACCGCCGCGCTGATGGGTCTGGCCTACGACCGGCACCTCGGCGGGCACATCTACGATCCGGCGACCGGTGGCGCGATCCTGTACCAGCACCTGTTCTGGTACTTCGGCCACCCCGAGGTGTACATCATCGCGCTGCCGTTCTTCGGCATCGTGTCGGAGATCTTCCCGGTCTTCAGCCGCAAGCCGATCTTCGGGTACACCACGCTGGTCTACGCGACCCTGGGCATCGCGGCGCTGTCGATCGCGGTGTGGGCGCACCACATGTACGCCACGGGAGCGGTACTGCTGCCGTTCTTCTCGTTCATGACGTTCCTCATCGCGGTGCCGACGGGCGTGAAGTTCTTCAACTGGATCGGCACGATGTGGCGCGGCCAGTTGACGTTCGAATCGCCGATGCTGTTCTCGGTCGGCTTCATCGTGACGTTCCTCTTCGGTGGTCTGTCCGGTGTCATCCTCGCCAGCCCGCCGCTGGACTTCCACGTGTCCGACAGCTACTTCGTGGTCGCGCACTTCCACTACGTGCTGTTCGGCACCATCGTGTTCGCCACCTTCGCGGGCATCTACTTCTGGTTCCCGAAGATGACCGGCCGCATGATGGACGAGCGCCTGGGCAAGTGGCACTTCTGGGCGACCATGGTCGGCTTCCACACCACGTTCCTGGTGCAGCACTGGTTGGGTGCGGAGGGCTTCCCGCGGCGCTACGCCGACTACCTGCCGACCGACGGATTCACCACGCTGAACACGATTTCCACGATCGGCGCGTTCATCCTCGGCGCGTCCACGCTGCCGTTCATCTGGAACGTCTTCACCTCCTACCGCTACGGCGAGGTCGTGACCGTGGACGATCCGTGGGGCTACGGCAACTCGCTGGAGTGGGCCACCACCTGCCCGCCGCCGCGGCACAACTTCTACGAGCTGCCGCGCATCCGGTCGGAGCGTCCGGCGTTCGAGTTGCACTACCCGCACATGGTCGAGCGGATGCGAGCCGAGGCGCACGTGGGCTGGGGCTCCAAGTCCCACCAGGTCCAGGAGCTCGAGAAGGTGTCGAGCTAGCGTTTCCGATCACCTCCGGCGCGGCGGCCGTCTTTCGAGATGGCCGCCGCGTTCGGTTTCGACCACCTGCGACAATGGGCGGGATTTCCCGCGCACGACAGAATGGGAGTTCTCGCTGTGGGCACGTCCGAGACGACGGTGCTGATCACGGTCACCGGCCCCGACAAGCCGGGTGTGACCTCGGTGCTGCTGGCGACGCTGTCGCGCAACGGCGTGAGCCTGCTCGACGTCGAGCAGGTCGTGATCCGCGGCCGCCTCACCCTCGGCGTGCTGGTGACGCGCCCGACCGATCCCGAGGAACTCCAGGATCAGCTCGAGGACGCCATGGCCACCGTCGGTATGCAGGTCGACGTCGAGATCGGCGCGAATTCCGTTACGGGAGCGCGACTTTCGACGCACGCGGTGGTGGTGCTGGGCAGCCCGGTGACGGCCAAGGCGGTCAGCAAGATCGCGAGCAAGCTGGCCGAGCAGAACGTCAATATCGACGCCATTCGCGGCATCGCCGACTATCCGGTCACGGGTCTGGAACTGATGGTGACCGCGCCGCCGTCGGAACTCGCGGAGACCCGCCTACGCACGACGCTCGCCGAGGTCGCGGCCAAGGTCAATGTGGACATCGCGGTCGAGCGCGCGGGTCTGGCCCGGCGGGCCAAGCGGCTCATCGTGTTCGACGTCGACTCCACGCTCATCCAGGGCGAGGTCATCGAGATGCTGGCCGCGCACGCCGGGGTGGAGGACGAGGTCCGCGCGGTCACCGAGGCGGCCATGCGCGGCGAGATCGACTTCGCCGAATCGCTGCGCCAGCGCGTGGCGACGCTGGCCGGGCTCGACGAGACCGTCATCGAGGAGGTGGCCGACGCCATCGCCCTCACCCCGGGTGCCCGCACGACCATCCGGACATTGCGGCGCTTGGGTTTCCGCTGCGGCGTCGTGTCCGGCGGGTTCCGCCAGGTGATCGAGCCCCTCGCCCACGAGCTGGAACTGGACTTCGTGCAGGCCAACACACTCGAGATCGTCGACGGCAAACTGACCGGCAAGGTCGTCGGCGACATCGTCGACCGCCCCGGAAAGGCCGTGGCCCTGCGCCGTTTCGCCGCCGAGGCCGGAGTCCCGATGGAACAGACGGTAGCCGTAGGCGACGGCGCCAACGACATCGACATGCTCAACGCCGCGGGCTTGGGCATCGCCTTCAACGCCAAACCCGCCCTCCGCGAGGTAGCCGACGCGGCCCTCTCCCACCCCTACCTCGACGCCATCCTCTTCATCCTCGGCGTCACCCGCGACGAGGTAGAAGCCGCCGACGCCCGCGACGGCCTCCTCCGCCGAGTGCCATTGAACTGAACGAGGTTCGGCTCAGCCTCCAGGCCCGCCACCCCAGGTTCGGCATCCAGGGCCCGGCTCAGCCTCCAGGCCCGCAACCCCGAGGTCCGGCATCCAGGGCCGGGCCCAACCTCCAGGTCCGTAATCCCCAGGTTGGGCACTCCAGGCCCCGCCAGCCTCCAGGTCCGCTACCCCAGGTTCGGCAGCCCGGGTCCGGCGCAGCCTTCCGGGCCCGCCATTCCAGATTCGGAAGCCCAGGGTTCGGCGCAGCCTCCGGGCCCGCTACCCCAGGTTCGGCACTCCAGGGCGCGCCCAATCCCCCGGTCCGCTGACCCCAGGTTCGGCAGCCCAGCCGCACCCCTTATTCGAATCCGCACCCGTTTCAGGGCTCTACAAGGGGTGCGGATTCGAATAAAGGGTGCGGCTGGGTTGGCAGTCCTGGGGAGGTCGGGCGGGATTCGGCGCGTCGGTTCTCGGGCATCGGGTGCGGCATGCTGTGCTCGGAATTCGCCCGGCCATCGAGAGGAGTCCGATGCGCGGCCGCTTGGTGCCGGTTGTGGTGGGGCTGACGCTGGTGGGTTGCGGGACAGGGGATTCCACGCGGGCCGCGGGGCCGGTCGCCGTGCCCGCGGCGGTGACGGTGGATTCGGCGGCGAATGGGACGCGGGTGGCGCTCGCGGTGGGGCAGCGGCTGATCGTCTCCCTGCCCGCCGAGCCGACCACTGGATTCCTCTGGCGGATCCGCGAACTCGATCGCGCCATCGTCGCGCAGAACGACGATCCGGACTTCCGGCCCGACTCCCGTGCGGATGCGACTGTGGGGGTGGGCGGTTCGTCGGTGTGGACCTTCACCGCCGCCGCGCCGGGCACCACGCCACTGAGTATGGGATATCAGCGGCCCTGGGAGGCCGGGAGCGACCCTGATCAGACTTTCGGAGTGACCGTCGTCGTCGGCCTATGAGGCCCGTTGCCGCGGTCCTGCCCTGGCAGATGCCTGAGGTCTCGATCGTCGGCAACCCAAGGTAACGAGGTGTTCGCCCACAGAACGCTAGGCTGGTTCGGTGACTTCGGAGGCGGTGACCGGCCTGGACGCGGGATTCCGTGCGCGCCACGCGGAATTGGCGCGCGGGTACGGAGGTGGCGGCGATCCGGCGGATCCGGCGCGGGTGCAGGCCATGCAGATGGTGCTGCACATCCCGAAAAACGAACCGCCGCAACGGAGTACGCTCTTGGCGGCGGCCGCGACGGCGGTCGTCGCGCTGTGCCTGGATCCGCGGGTCGGTCCGGAGGGGGAGTGGGAGGAGCGGTTCCTCACCTGGAAGCGTTCGCGAATTCGCAAGGTGGCCCGCCGCGCTCGCGGCGCGCAGTGGCTGGCCGCGAACGAGGTCGACGGACTGACCGTGTCGAGGGACGGCGCGCAGGCGCGAGCCCTCGTGCCCGGACCGGTGGGCGATGTCGACCCGCGCATCAGGAAATTGCAGATCGGCGGCACCGAGCTCGAACCCGACACGCCCGGACCGCCCGATCCGGAATTTCCGGTGCTGTGGGTGAACGCGGAATTGGGTATGTCCGTGGGTAAGGCAGCCGCGCAGGTGGGGCACGCGAGCATGTTGCTCGCTGGTGCGCTGCCGGTGCGACAGGTGTACGCGTGGTCGCTGCGCGGTTACCGGTGCGCGGTGCGCGACGCCGGATCCGAGCGGTGGTCGGCCTTGTGCGACCGGGTCCGGAACGGCTCGGCGACCGCGGTGCGCGACGCGGGCTTCACGGAAGTGGCGCCCGGTTCGATGACGGTGATCGCCACGGCGCCCGATACGTGGTGACGTACCTGCGCCGCACGGTCGACTCGCCGACCGGGCTGCGGGAGGATCGGGGGACGATTTCCGGAGGTGCACGGAGATGACGACACTGTGGATAGTGCTCGGCGTGTGGATCGTGTGCTCGATACCGGTGGCGCTGCTGCTCGGCCGGATGTTGCGGTCGCCGCGCCCGCGCCCGCCGGAACACGGCGAATCGCGCCGCTACGACGACGAATTCACGCCGGGCCCGCACCCCGGCGGTCGGTGACACGAATCGAGCGACCGCCACAATTGGCACGGGTTCGCGCGCGTGGGCCAAGATGGAGCCCGTGCCGCAACCCGATCCCGATCTGCTCATCGATTTCACCGACGTGACCGTCCGGCGTTCCGGCCACACCCTGGTGGGCCCGCTCTCCTGGCAGGTGGAGCTGGACGAACGCTGGGTCGTCCTGGGCCCCAACGGCGCCGGGAAGACCACCCTGCTGCGCATGGCCGCGGCGGAGCTCTACCCGACCAACGGCGTGGCCAACCTGCTGGGGGAGACGCTGGGCCGCACCGACATCTCCGAGTTGCGCCCGCGCATCGGCATGTCCTCGGCGGCGGTGGCCGCGCGCGTGCCGCTCGACGAGAAGGTGTGCGATCTGGTGGTGTCGGCGGGCTACGCGGTGATGGGCCGCTGGCGCGAGGAGTACGACGACGTCGACACCGACCGTGCCATCGACATGCTGGAAAGCCTGGGCGCCGAACATCTTTCCGACCGCGCCTACGGAACCCTGTCGGAGGGCGAACGCAAACGCGTCCTCATCGCGCGCGCCCTGATGACCGACCCGGAACTGCTCCTGCTCGACGAGCCCGCCGCCGGACTGGATCTCGGCGGCCGCGAGGAGCTGGTCGAGAAGCTCGGCGACCTCGCCGCCGACCCCGACGCCCCCGCCACGGTCCTGGTCACCCATCACGTCGAGGAGATCCCGCCCGGCTTCACCCACGCCCTGCTCCTCAACGAGGGCAGCATCGTCGCCCAGGGCCTCCTCGACGACGTCCTTACCGCCGAGAACCTGAGCGAGGCGTTCCGCCAGTCCATCGCCCTGGACCGCATCGACGGCCGCTACTTCGCCCGCCGCTCCCAACGCTTCGGCCGCCACCGCCACAAGCGAGGCTGACGCACCCAGCTTTCGGCAACCCAGCCGCACCCTTTATTCGAATCCGCACCCCTTGTGGGGCCCTGGAACGGGTGCGGATTCGAATAAGGTGTGCGGCTGGGTTGCCGGACGTGGGGGATGCGGAGGGCGGGTGCTGGTACTGCCGTCCCAAGCGAGCGTTAGGGTGCGGATTGTGAGCGAGACTGATGCGGTGCCCGCGCCCCGGGATGCCTCCACGGTGATGCTGGTGCGCGACGGCGCGAACGGGCCCGAGGTGTTCCTGCAACGGCGCGTGGACGCCATGGCCTTCGCGGCCGGGATGACCGTCTTTCCCGGCGGCGGGGTGGACGCCTCCGACGCCGAGGCCGAAATCGGTTGGGCGGGACCGGATCCCGCGTGGTGGGGCACGCGGTTCGACACCGATCCCGGGCGGGCGCAAGCGCTGGTGTGCGCGGCGGTGCGCGAGACGTTCGAGGAGTGCGGGGTGCTGCTGGCCGGGCCGACCGCCGACACGGTCGTCTCCGACACGAGCGTCTATCACTCCGCGCGCGAGCGGCTCGAGCGCCGCGAGGTGTCGCTGAGCCAGTTCCTGGCCGCCGAGCACCTGGTGTTGCGCGCCGATCTGCTGCGCCCGTGGGCCAACTGGATCACCCCCGTGATCGAGCAGCGCCGCTACGACACCCGCTTCTTCGTCGCCGTCCTCCCGCAGGGCCAGCTCGCCGACGGCGCCACGTCCGAGGCCCGCGAGGTCCGCTGGTGTACCCCCGCCGAGGCCCTCGACCGCTGGCGCGACGGGCTGGACGTCCTGCTGCCGCCCACCTGGTCCCAACTGGTGGCGCTGTCCGAATTCGATTCCACCGCAGAGATTTTCGCGGCCGAGGCCGAGATCGAGCCGATCATGCCGGTGCTCCCGGCCGAGGGCGGATCGCGGCTCGAATTCCCGCACAACGAGCGGTATTTCGCCGACCTGCCGGATCCGTCCCGCCTGCGCGGGTCGCGGTAGCGTTCGCTGTCAGCCCGGTTCTGGTTGGTTCCGGGCCGCCCGCATGGTCGTCCTCTCGTTGGCCCGCAGTCGGGTACTCCCGTTCCCGTAGCCCGCTCCGTGATCCCGGCCTCGTCCCAGCTCCCCTGATCCCGCCGAAGCCACGACCAGTAGGCTCCTGCGTCGTGGCCGAATTCGTGACCGTGGACCGACCCGAGGCGGGGATCGCCGTGCTGCGCTTCGCGCGGCCGCCGATGAATTCGATCGATCTCCAGGTCGCCTCGGAGTTGGCCGCAGCGGCGGAGGGGATAGGGCGGGACGAGGCGGTCGCGGCCGTGGTCGTCTACGGCGACGAGCGGATCTTCAGCGCGGGGGACGACGTCGCCGAACTCGAGCGACTGACGGTCGAACAGGCGCGGGCGATGGTCGACGATCTGCAAGCGGCACTCGGCTGCCTGGCCCGCATTCCGCGGCCGACGGTCGCCGCGATCACCGGGTACGCCTTGGGTACGGGATTGGAACTGGCCTTGGGCGCGGATCGCCGCATCGTCGGCGACAACGTGAAACTCGGGCTCCCGCAGATCCACACGGGCCTGATCCCGCTGGCCGGAATCCGCCGCGCGAGCCTGCTCATCGGCCCAGCCCGGGCCAAAGACCTGGTCTACACCGGACGCCTCCTCGACGCCGCCGAGGCCGCGGCCATCGGACTCGTCGACGAGGTCGTCGCCCCCGACGACGTCTACCACGCCGCCATGCGCTGGGCGCGACAGTTCATCGGCCGTCCGGGCCTCGCCCTCGCGGCGGCCAAACGCGTCTTCGAGGCCGGTCCGCACGGCCAGGACCGAGCTCGCGCGGAGTGGTCCGAGCTGTTCGCGACCGAGGACCGCAGTATAGGAACACGTTCCTATCTCGCCGACGGTCCGGGGGCGGCGGAATTCGTGGCCCGCTGAGGGCGCGCCGAACCGACCTCGAGTACGCTTTGCGACCATGACCGTCCGTCCTGACGACCCCGCGCCGAACCCGCACGCCACCGAGGCGGAGGTCCAGGCCGCGCTCGCCGACAACAAGCTCGCCCAGGTCCTCTACCACGACTGGGAGGCCGAGACCTACGACGACAAGTGGTCGATCTCCTACGACGAGCGCTGTATCGCCTATGCCCGCGGCCGCTTCGACGCCGTCGCCCCGAACGCCCCGCTGCCCTACGAGCGGGCCCTCGAACTCGGCTGCGGTACGGGTTTCTTCCTGCTGAACCTGATGCAGTCCGGGGTGGCGAAGCGCGGTTCGGTCACCGATCTGTCGCCCGGCATGGTCAAGGTGGCGCTGCGCAATGCCGAGCACCTGGGGCTCGAGGTGGACGGCCGGGTCGCCGACGCCGAGACCATCCCCTACGACGACGACACCTTCGATCTGGTTGTGGGACACGCTGTGCTCCACCACATTCCGGATGTGGAGCTGGCGCTGAAGGAGTGCCTGCGGGTGCTCAAGCCCGGCGGCCGGTTCGTCTTCGCGGGCGAGCCGACCACGGTCGGCAACCTGTACGCCCGCAAGCTCGGCCAGATCACCTGGAAGGCCACCACCGAGGTCACCAAGCTGCCGTTCCTGCGCGAGTGGCGGCGCCCGCAGGAGGAACTGGACGAGTCCTCGCGGGCCGCGGCGCTCGAGGCCGTGGTGGATCTGCACACCTTCGATCCGGCGCAGCTCGAGGCCATCGCGCGCTCGGCCGGTGCGGTTGGGGTACGGGCCGAGACCGAGGAGTTCGCCGCCGCCCTGTGGGGCTGGCCCGTGCGCACCTTCGAGGCCGCCGTGCCCACCGAGAAGCTGACCTGGGGTTACCGCATCGCGCAGTACCGCGCGTGGCTGGGCCTGAGCTGGCTCGACGAGAACGTCCTCAAGCACGTCGTGCCGCGGCGGTTCTTCTACAACGCCATGATCACGGGCGTGAAGCCCACGCCCTCGGCGAAGTGACGCGCTCGTAAATCGTTGTGGGATACCGGTTCTCCCGCGAGGACGTCGACTATCTGGCCGGTGCCGCTGGTCGGGCGGCACTGGCCGAGGTGGCTCGGCTGGAGTTGACCGAGGCGTCGCTGGTGCGTGATCTCGGCCGGGTGCGGGGCGAGTACGGGGATCGTGCGGGCGTGCTGGTGGAGACGGTGCGGCTGCGGCGGCGGGCCGGGGCGAAGCTCGCCGGGGCGGGGGAGTGGCTGTTCACCGACGACGCGTTGCAGCAGGCGACGCCGACGGCGGTGGCGCGGCATCGGGCGCTGCGGTTGGCGGGGCGGTTCGTGCATGATGTCACGTGTTCGATCGGTGCGGAACTCGTTGCGCTGCATGGTGTTTGCCCCGGCGTGATCGGTAGTGACCTGGACGAGGTGCGGTTGGCGATGGCCGCGCACAATCTGTCCGGTGTGCGAAATGTGTTGCTGGCCAAGGCTGATGCGCTCGTACCCTGTAGTACCGATACGGTGGTCATCGCCGATCCGGCCCGTCGCGCGGACGGCCGCCGTACCCATGACCCTGCGAAACTTCAACCGCCGCTTCCGGATTTGATCGCCGCCTACCGCAGCCGCGATCTGGTCGTGAAATGCGCTCCCGGTTTGGATTTCGACAGCTTCGTCACGGGCGGCACCGGGCGGGGAGGCAAACAGGCGGGGCATCCCGATCTCACCTGGGACGGTGAAGCCGAGGTGGTCTCCCTCGACGGCTCGGTGCGCGAGGTCTGCCTGTGGCCTGCGGCGCTCGCGGAGCCCGGTGTCACTCGCCGCGCCACGGTCCTGTCGGGTTCCGGCGATTCTTGGACCGTCACCGACGCCGACCCCGACGACATTCCTACCCGCGCGCCCGGCGACTGGATCATCGATCCTGACGGCGCAGTGGTGCGCGCGGGTCTGGTCCGGCATTACGCTGCGGCGCAGGGTCTTTGGCAACTCGACCCGCGCATCGCCTACCTCACCGGCGATGCTCTGCCGCCGGGTGTTCGAGCGTTCCGGGTGCTGGACAGCCTTCCCTTCCGAGAGAAGACGCTGCGCGGCGAACTCCACCGCCGGGACTGCGGGCCTCTCGAGATCCTGGCTCGCGGTGTGGACGTCAACCCGGACGCCCTTCGCGCCCGCCTCAAACCGCGTGGGGCGGTGCCGCATACCCTGGTGGTTACTCGAATCGGCCAGACGCCGATGGTTTTCGTATGTGAGACGCCGTAGGGCACCCTATCGCTCGCCACACCACCGACCGGTCGTCATTTCGCAGTGAATTTACCCGGCGACGTAGCTCGATCGCGGCTGCGGGTTTGTCGGGGGCGAGTCGGAGGTAGCTGCCGAGGGAGTGCAGTTCGGTGATGTCTCGGAGCATCGTCCAGACTGGCCAGGCGAGTAGGTCGTAGCCGTAGGCGTCGGCGAATTTCGCTCGGGTGCTGTGAGATTCGTGGAAGTGGTCGGGTAGTTGGCTGACGAGGTCTAGTTCTCGGGGGCCGAGTGCTGTGTTGTCCCAGTCGATCAGGACCCATTGGCCGTTGTCGCGGAGTGCGTTTTCGGTGTGTGGGTCGCCGTGGATCAGTCCTATTCCGAGCGGGAATTCCGTGCGGTCGAATCTGTCGATGAGCCGGGTGGCTTGTTGCCGTAGCCACTCGTGATCGGTGGGGTCGAGCGCGGGAACGGCACGCCCCCTGTCTATTTCGAGGGCCTCCGACAAGCGCCGGAGCGGTCGATAGCGGGGAAGGCGCACTGCGGCTGGCGGCTCTCCGGCATCGTGTAAACGTCGGAGCAGGTGGCCGAGTTCGGATGCGGTGGCCTCGTCCGGGGTGGGGCGGTAGGGCCAGAAGGTGGCGACAGCGTTGGCGACATTGATGGGTTGGGGGCCGGGAAGCGGGGCCAGGGCTACTGGCGGATGGGTGTTCGAGAGCCATCGGGTGACCTCGACGGCCGCCCGCGCTCGTTCGCGCCGCGTCTCGGTATCGGGGGCCAGGCGGACTACCACGTCATGCTCGGGCAGCAACCACACGGCGTTGGAACGCTGGTGCAGCAGAACAGCTTTCGCAACGCGTCCGGAGAGGCCGAATGCGGCGCATGCCGCCGCCAATGCCTCTCGCCCGGGAAGGCCGCTGTCGATTGCCATGCCCTTTCTCATCCCAGGTACGGCTGCGACCGCCGTTCGGCATGATGTCCAAGGCGGAGCCGAACAGTCGGATGCACCGGCAATTCCGCAAGCTCGTCCAACCCGAGGAATCGAACGGCAGTCGACTCGTCGCTCACGGCGATCCGGCCGCCGATCACCCGCCCGTAGAATGTGATAGCGAACTCTTGCCGAATCTCGCCGTCCTCGTACTCGATGACGTGCTGCGGGTCGGTGTAGATGCCGAGGAGGCCGGTGATTTCGATGTCGAGGCCGGTCTCCTCTTTCGTCTCCCGAATCACGCACTGCGGCAAGGTTTCACCGAGTTCCATAGCTCCCCCGGGGAGCGACCAGTTGCCGGAATCCCCACGGCGTTGCATCAGGATGCGGCCTTCGGGATCGGTGACGAGGGCGGACCCGCCGGGAACCAGGCTGTTCGGTCGCGGGGCATTCGGATCGCGGTAGTAGTCACGTCTTGTGCTCATGAGGTTCCTCCGAGCAGCGCCCGCAACTCCTCGGCGATAGACGGAGAGGCCGCCACCGTCTCGGCCGACGACAATGTGTGGGGCGTGCCCGCGAGATCCGTCACGACAGCTCCCGCCTCGCGGGCGATGACGACCCCGGCCGAGGTATCCCAGGGCTTGTTCGACAGCATGACGCACGCGTCGGTCTTGCCCGACGCGACCCAGGTGAGGTCCAGCGCGGCTGATCCGAACATGCGGATTCGCTCGATGGAGTGCGCGAGCGTGTGGGTAAGGGCGAAACGTCGCTGGTTTTTCTCGGCGGCGTCCGTTCCGACCGCGTAATCGCCCAGGGAGACTATGGCGGCGGCAAGGGAGGATGGTTGGCTCGCCGAGATGGGCTGGCCGTTGCAGAAGGCTCCGGTTCCGGAAGCTGCGTAATACTCGAGTCCGAGGAATGGCGCGACAACCACGCCGATTGTCGCGGTTCCCTTTTGTGCCAGGGCCAGCGATACAGCCGAAAAGGGCAGTCCGTGAATGAAATTCGATGTGCCGTCGATCGGGTCGAGAACCCACACCGCTTTCAGCGTCTCCGGGTGGGCGGGGGTCTCGAGCTCCTCGCCGAGAAAGTCGATTCCCGGTGTCATCTCTCGAAGGCAGTCGCGGATCTCCTGCTCGATACGACGATCGAGGTCGGTGACGAAATCGCGGTCGCCCTTCTGCTCTATCCGGCCCGGCGCTGTCTCCTTCAGCAGTACGCCACCTCGGGCCGCCGCGTGCCGGGCGATACCCAGCAGATGCTCATGATTCGAAGTCATTCGCGCCGTGTTCCGGGTAGCCCGCATGCTCATCCTGAGCTCCTCGCGCTACACGGTGATGCCGACCCAGTTGGCAAAGGCTCCCAATGATTCACTGCGGCGGCGTTCGGCCGCCGCGATTCCGTACAGCGTTTCGCGGACGCTGGGATGCAGTTTCGTTTGTTGTGGGGAGACCTTTCGGGCCTGCTGTAATGCCTTCAACGACTTGTCGGGCTTGCCGACGAGGAGCCAGGCGCGGCCGACGTCCTGCCAGAGGTGGCCCGCGCGGGAATGGGTGATCGTCGGTGGAAGGGACAGTTCCGAACCGATCGTGGCGGCTTTCCCGGGGTCTCCGGCCTCGAGTTCCACTCCGACGGCGTGGATTTCGGTATTGCCCGGGCCCATGAGAGTTTCGTAGGCGCGGGTTTCGTGGCCGAGGCGGGTGCCGATGGTTCGTGCCTCTGCGATGTGGTCGCGAGCCGTGTCGAGGCGACGACCGCGGGCGGCGGCCACGGCCCCGGCGAGATGCGCCGCGCCCCAAACGGAAAGCGCCCCTTCGCTTTCTCCTTCGATGAGGGAGATCGCTTCGTCCACCAAGCGCAGCGCGAGGTCGGTGTTGTTGTGGTACATGAGCAGCCGGGTGCGCATGATCTTTCCGTGCGCGATGTTCAACGGGTCACCGGAAAGTGTTGCGGCCCAGTCGAAACGGTCGACGGCCGGGATCGTGAGGGCCATGTGTCCGAAACGACGGCATATCCGATCCGCCGCGTTGTAGGCGTCGGCCAGTAATGCGTACACCTCGGGATCCGAATTGTCCGCGAGCGCGCCGTACAGTTCGCGAATGAGCTTCGGCAGCCGCGCGAGCGCCTGACGGCTCCGACCCGCGCGGTCGTCGTCATTGATCGACTTCAGTTCCGCCCGAAGCTGATCGAGCGGCGACGGATCCGCGCCGCAGACGTATTCACCTTCCGACAAGATCGCACGCAACTCGGCCAGACCGTCCAGCGTGCCGTCCTCATCGATCGCGTCCTGATACGGCGTGCCATAGATCTGCTCGGGCTCGACGCCGAGCGCGGCGGCCACCGCCGTGACGAATCCGGGCGACGCGGGATCGCGCCCCTGTTCCACCGCACGCACGGCATGCACGCTGTAGCCCGCCTTGACGGCCAACTGATCCTGCGTCATCTTCGCCAACCGCCGCAGTGCGGCGATTCGCTTACCAGATCCGTTTGTCTCGGTTGCCATGACGAAGAACCTCAGATCGCTGGAAGACCTTGTCGCCCTCCAGGGTAACGAGCCTCGGAAGCTCGGGTCCACACGATCAGCGAACTATTAGTTTCCTATTACTTCAGCTGTCGCGATAGGTGGAAGCTACAGACAGTTGCGCTGAGTGCTGACACTCGGCCGCGGTCATCGTCAGGAGGGGTGTGATCGATGCTCGTCGAGAATTCCGAAGGTAGGAATATACACAGGACCGACATCGGGGACAAATGGGCGCTGTGGGAAGTGGGTGAGGACGGAATACCGCGAATTCTGTCAGTGAACGACAACATCACCGACCGTCCTGCCCTTCGGTGGCCGCACACACCGCTTCCGGAATGTCGGCCTGGCTACATCGAATTCGGGCCCGGCAACTACCCGACTCTTGCCGTCGCCATCGACCTCCTCCCCGAATACGAGGAGTGCCTGTGGGAGGCGGTCCGTATGGAACACCGGACGGCTTCCGGTCAGTAATAGAGAAAGGAACTGAAATGCCCCTCGTGGGTTCCACGCTCGCACGACGAGCACTCGGTCGACAACTGAATGTCTTGCGTGAAAAGGCAAATTTCAGCAAAACGAAAGCAGCTCGCATCCTCGGCATCTCATGCCAGACGATGAGCCGCCTGGAGGATGGGCTTTCGGTGCCCTCGGCCAGCGATCTCTACATGAACACGCTGTGCGACCACTACGGCGTGGACGACGACACTCGCCGGACCATTCTGGCGCTGGCGACGGAAGTACGGGCGACGGCCAAGTACGGCGGAGGGTGGTGGCGAGCGCATATGGATCATAAGACGGGAGATTTCGACCCCTACGCCTCGGCGGAGGAGGCGGCCACGCGGACGACGGTGTGGTCGACCGTTCTCGTGCCGAAGCTCGTGCGGACAGTCGACTACAGCCGGGCCGTCGCCTGGGCCGAATCGCCCTATGCGCCGACCGATGACATCGAGGAACGTGTCTCGAAATCCGTCAAATATCAACGCCGACTGAATGATTCCAATCGCACCTTCGAGTTCCTCATATCTGAAGCCGGACTCCGCGAGGAATGGGGCGGCCCCGCCGTCATAGCCGAGCAGCGCCGCCACCTCGCCGAAGCATCCGAGCGCCACAATGTCTCGATCCGCATCGTCCCCTTCGACGCCCGCAGCCACCTCGGCGCCCTGGTCGGCCCATTCACCCTGCTCGAATTCCCTCTCCTGCCCCACACCAAGTTCGTCGAACCACCCCTCGTCCGCATCGAAGAACACGTCGGCACCCTCTATCTCGAACGACCGGAAGAAGTCTCCCGCTACCAGGCCGCCCTCGCCGAACTCCGTCGCGTAGCACTGACCGAAACCGATTCCACCGCAAGACTTCTGACTACAACTCCCGACTGAAATCCCCCACGAACCGCGTCAACAACCGCGCGAATTGAACCCGCTCCGACGACGACCACCCCGCAATACTTCGAGCGAACACCTCCCGCCGAACCCGATGCCCCTGCTCGAGCGCTCTCCGCGCCACGGGCGTCAACCGCAGCAGAACCCGCCGGGCGTCCGACTGATCGGCCTCCCGACGCAACAACCCCTCCGACACCGCCCGGGCCACCAACCGGCTGGCCCGGGGCTGGTCGACCGACAGGGCTTGGGCGATATCGGTGACAGTGGCCGCGTCGTCGTGGGATTCCACCGCGTCCAGAACGAGGAAAAGGGTGGGGTCAACGGAGGATTCGTGCAGGCGGGAGAGGTTGCGCCGGGACTGGCTGCGCCGGATGGCGACCATGGCTCGTTCGATGGCCGCGACGGCCTCCTCGTCCTTCATGGTTGTCATCTTACAAATACATGTTAAGTTACAAGTACTTGTAAGAAGACATGGAGGTATCGATGTCCAAGCCCCTGGGCTACTGGCTCAAGCAGATCGATCGCGGCATCGAGCGAAACTTCGCCGCGCTCCTGGCGGACGAGGGTCTGGTGCGCCGCTCATGGCAGGTCCTGCACACCCTGGCCGACAATCCCCGCACCCTCGAGGAGTTGGATCAGGCCGTCGCCCCGTTCCTCGACGACACCGATCCGACGGTGGTCCCGTACCTGAACCGTATGATCGCCAGGAGCTGGGTCGACCGAAAGGAGACGGGCGAGTACGCCCTCACCGACCAGGGCCACGCGGCGCACGAAGCCCTCTTCGAGCGCATCAAGACCCAGCGAGAAGCCATCCTCGACGGCCTCACCCCCGAGGACTACGACACCCTCACCGCCCTGCTGCGCCGCATCGCCGACAATGTCGAAACCCATGCGCCGCAACCGAACTGACTACTCCGGCTCGAACGCGAACAGCTCCCCGATCCGACTGGTCACCACGACCTCCCCCTTCGCCCCCACGGCGATCCCGGAGGCCGCGCCCTGCGCCCCGGCGAGCGCGGTCGACGCGACCGTATTCCCGTTCTTGGTCTCGAACGTGACCAGATTCAGCTCGTCGCGAATCGGCGCGACCGTGTAGCCGGTGTCCCCGGCCGTCTGCACGACCTGACCGCGAACGAGCAAATCCTTACGCTCCCAAGCGATCTCGGCCTTGTCGCCGTCGTCGCGCAGCGCCAGCAGATGGCCGTCGTCACCGCCGGGGATCAGCAAACCGTCCCGCAGCGACACCGCGCCCCGCGGCTGAAAACCAAGCGGCTGAACCCATTTCGTGCGACCGTCGGAAGCGTCGACCGCCAGCAGTCGCCCGCTGTTGTCCCCGACGTAGACCGTCTTGCCGTCCCCGGACAGGGTCGGACTCGTCGCGCTGCCCTCGGTCAGCACGTCCGCGCTCCACTCCTGCGTGATGCGGCCGTCCGCGTAACGCAGCGCCACCAGCGACGCCACCCCGACGCCGGGTCGCCACGCCGTCACGAAGAAACGGCCCGAATCCTGGTCCACCGCAGACACATTCGCGATCGGGCACTGCGGGCCGCCGGCCACGCAATCGCCGATTCCCAACCCGGCGGGCGGGCGCGGCAGATCGGGTTGCTTCAGGAAGTCCGGCTCGCCGAGCACCTGAAACGTCGGCGCCGCCCGATCGCCGGTCTGGCGACTCAGCACATCGACCTGACCGAACTGTGTCACCGACAGCACATTGCCGTCCCCGGTGAACTGCAACGACACCGGCACCCCGGCGACCGGTGTGCGCCAGCGCGGCTGACCGAGCGCGTTGAACGAGCCGACGCCGCCGACGTCGAAGGCGTCGTCGCCGAGGTAGACGTTCGTCGAGCCGTCCACGGCCGTCGGCGCGCCGATCGCGGCGGGGCCCAAGGCATTACAGAACCGTTTGCGGCCGGTGGCCATCTGGAAGGAGAAGATCAGACCCGTCGGGCCGGGCTTGCCGACGCAGTCCACGTCGGTGCGGGTGGTGAGGAACAACTGCCCGTCCGGACCCACGGTCGTCGCCAGCGCGACGGGGCCGCCGATCGGGCGCGACCACGACAGCTTCAGGTGCCGCGAACCCGTGACCGGACTCGACCCGCTGTTGCGCGCGTCGTGGAACGCCGTGGGCCAGCCCTTGCCCGGCCCCACCGTGATGTCGTCGGCCTTGGTGCCCCCGCATCCGGTCACCAGCAGTCCGACCGCGCCGATCGTCGCGGCCAGCCGCACGGCGGTACGCCGCACCGCCGTCCGGTGGTTCCCGGCCACTCCGCTCAGGTCGTGCACGGTACTCCCCTCTGCTCGTACGGGCCTGCACGAGATTAAACCCCCGGTCCTCCCGCCCGTGTACCAGCCTGCGCGAGACGCCCCGCACCCCTCCCTTCCGCACCCCGCCCCCACGACACTGGGTCCTCGCCCTCCGCCGTAATCCCTCGCCTCGCGATAAGTACCCTGGTACGTCAACGACCGACACACCTCGAGGAGCAGGTTCGTGACGAGTATGTGGGGCGCACCGTTGCGCTCGCGTTGGCGCGGGTCGCGCCGCCGGGATCCCGAGCAGGCGCGGTTTCTGACGCTCGCCTCGCTGCGGTGGGTCCTCGCCAATCGCGCGTACACGCCGTGGTATCTGGTCCGGTACTACCGGCTGTTCAAATTCCGGCTCGCCAATCCGCACATCGTGTTGCGCGGCATGGTCTTTCTCGGCCGCCGCGTCGAGATCCACGCGACCCCCGAATTCAGCCGCATGGAGATCGGGCGGTGGGTGCACATCGGCGACGGCAATGCCATTCGCTGCCACGAGGGTTCGCTGCGCATCGGCGACAAGGTGGTGTTCGGCAAGGACAATGTCGTCAACACCTACCTCGACATCGAGATCGGCGAGTCGACGCTGGTGGCCGACTGGTGCTACATCTGCGACTTCGACCACAAGATGGACGACGTCACGCTGCCGATCAAGGATCAGGGCATCGTCAAGAGCCCGGTCCGCATCGGCCCCGACACCTGGATCGCGGCCAAGGTGACCGTGCTGCGCGGCACCCGGGTCGGGCGCGGCTGCGTGCTCGGCGCGCACGCGGTGGTCAAGGGCGAGGTCCCCGATTTCAGCATCGCCGTCGGCGCGCCCGCCAAGGTCGTCAAGAACCGCAAGGACGCCTGGGACGCGGCCGCCGAGGCGCGGGCCCGCCACCTCGCCGCGCTGGCCGACATCGAGCGCAAGAAGAACGGCGTCGCCGCCCATGACTAGGTACGCCGCCTGGCTGCGCGGCATCATGCCGAGCAACCCGAACATGCGCAACGAGAAGCTGCGCGGCGTGTTCGAGGGGCTCGGCTTCGAATCGGTGAGCTCGCTGCTCACCAGCGGCAACATCCTTTTCACCAGCGACGAAACCGATGTTCCCACACTGGAATCCACGATCCAGCAGGCCCTGAACGCCGAGCTGGGCATCGGCGGCGGCACCATCATCCGCAGCCGCGACGAGCTCCGGGAACTGGTCGACAGCGATCCGTTCGACGGCCTCGAGCACAGCCGCGGCACCTATCTGACGGCCACATTCATCAAGGACGGCGGCAAACTCGGCCCGCCCGGCCCGCTGCCCGAACCGCTGACCGCCGCCGTGCGCATCGCGGGCTACGACGAGCGCGCCCGCGCCGTGCTCGCGGTGATCGACAACATCACCCCGACCACCGCCAATCACATGTCCTGGCTGGAGAGCATCTACGGCAAGGACATCACCACGCGTACCTGGCTCACGGTTCAGAAAGTGTTGGCCAAGCTATAGGTACGTGGGGGCGTCGTCCGGAAGGTTCTGGCCAAGCTGTAGGTCCATGGGGGTCGTCGTCCGGAAGGTCCTCGCCGAACTATAAGAAGCGCAACGCCTTACGCGCGCAACGCCCGATCCAACAGCCTCCGAGCCCGCTCCAGCACCGCCGGGCGATCCGGCTCGGCGGTCTTGTGCAGCAACGCGCCCAGCATGGCGATGGCCACGAACGCGTCCTCGACGGTGAGGTCGGCGCGCAATCCGCCGCGGCTGCCCGGGTCGGCGAGTTTCGTGGTGAGCAGTTGCATCACCCGGCTCAGCGGCCCCTGGAGGCGGTCGTCGGACATGGTGGCCGGGTTGAGGACCGCGATGAAGCCCATGGATTCGGTGATCTGGCCGATGATCGCGTCGATCACCGTCTCGGCGGTCGCCTCGGGGCGGGCCGCAAGCTCCTCGAGTTCGGTCACATTGTCCTCGAAGACCGCCACCACCACCGCGTCCCGGGTGGGGAAGTGCCGGTAGAGGCTGCCCTTGCCGACCCCGGCGCGCTGCGCGATGAGGGCCAAGGGGGCGTCGGTGCCGTACTCGGCCAACACTTCTCGCGCCGCCGCCACCAGCGCCGCCCGATTCTCGCGTGCGGCGGCCGGGCCTCGATTGACGCGCCGCTCGGTGATCATCGCTCAACTGTATAGACCCGGCTCATGGCCGCGTGTCCGCCGTCGGCCCGTACGAGGAACCGACGGCCGCTCTTGACGCCGAGGTCGGGGGTCGGCCAAACTACGCGCAGTAACCGGACCATGAAGTCCGGTTGCTGGCACCGCGCTCCGTTCCACCAGGAAGGACCCTCACCGTCGAGGGCGAATCATGACCACTTCACGCATTCGGCGCTGGGTCGCGCTCGCCGCGGTCTGCGCGTGCGGAGCCGCCGGACCGGCCGTCGCGCAGGCCCCGGCCGGGCCGGTGCAGCAGATCACCGACGTATTCGCCACGGCCGCACCGCCTCCCGCGTGCGGACCGGGTTCCGACCCCGAGACCGGACTCCAGGGCGATGTGCCCGCCGCCGATCGCGACAACGGCCGCAGCGCACGGGGTTACCACTGCAACCTCACCCGGCTCGGCGGCTATCCCGGGCGCGGCGGGGGCATCACCTCGACCAGCTTCGACCACTGCGCCTATGTCGGCAGCTTCTTCCCCGGCGATCTGCTCGGCCCCGCGCAGGGCGTGCAGGTCCTCGACGTCGCCGATCCCGAAAACCCGGTGCTCACAACGACTCTCACCGAACCGGCGATGCTCGCGGGCACGTGGGAGAGCCTCAAGGTCAATACGACTCGAAAGCTGTTGGTGGGCACGGGCGTTCCCGCGCTCACCGGCGTCGGGCTCATCGCGGTCTACGACGTGTCCGACTGCGCGCACCCGCGGCTGCTGAATCCCGGGCCGGGCAGTCTCGCCATGCCGCTGCCGATCACCGCGCACGAGGGCGGATTCTCGCCGGACGGGAACACCTACTGGTCCTCGGGCACCGCGCCCGGCATCGTCAGCGCCATCGATCTGACGGATCCGGCGAATCCGCACGTGATCTGGCAGGGCATGCCCGGACTGTCCATGCACGGCATGGGCGTGAGTCCCGACGGCGATCGGCTGTACCTGTCCAACAACATGGGCGGCATCACCATTCTCGACACCAGTGCGGTACAGCGCCGCGATCCGAACCCGGTCGTGCCGGTGCTGTCGCAGACCAGCTGGACCGACGGCTGGGCCACCCAGCACAGCATCCCGGTCACCTACGGCGGCAAGCCCTATCTGTTCACCGTCGACGAAGCCGGTTCCGGCGGAGTCAAATTCATCGATGTCGCCGACCCGGCCCGGCCGCGGCTGATCGGGTCGATCAAACTCGCCATCAATCTGCCCGAGAATCAGGACGCCGCACTGGCTTCCAGCATGGGCGGTTCGCTGTTCGCCTACGACCCGCACTACTGCGCGGCCGACCGGGCCGTCGATCCCACTGCGCTCGCCTGCGGGTGGGAATCCTCCGGGGTGCGGGTCTTCGACGTCCGCGATCCGGGGCGGGTACGGGAGATCGCCTACTACAACCCGCCTGCCCTGACCGGGCACAATGCCGAACTGTCGAACTCCCCGCACGCGCTGGCCTCGCTGATCGGCGTGCCGGTGCTCAGCGCGCCGTCGGTGATGCAGGCGCTGGCGCAGGGGGTGTTCGATCCCGCTCGGGCGGTGAGCCCGCGCAGCGGTGACATCGCCTTCGGCGACCTGTCGGCCGACTGGTGTTTCTCCGCCCCCGAGTGGCGCGGCAACCAGCTCTGGGTCACCTGCGCCGACAACGGTTTCCAGGCTCTCGAGCTGTCTCCCGATGTCTACACCCCGCCCGCGAACCAGCATTCGACGGTCGGGGCCTGATCAACCGAGGATATTCATGTCATCGTTATCTCGCCGTGCGCTGCTCACCGGAGCCGCCTCGGCTGGTCTGCTACTGGCCGGAACGCGAGTCGCCAACGCGCACAACCCTATTGGCGTGCGGGCCACCGGCGCCCCGGCCACCAATATCCCACTGACCCGCGAGGAGCATCGGGTCGTCGTGGTCGGCTCCGGATTCGGCGGCGGCGTGACCGCCCTGCGCCTGGCCGAGGCGGGGGTGCCGGTGACGGTGCTCGAACGCGGAATGCGCTGGCCGACCGGGCCGAACGCGGACACCTTCCCGCGGCCCGCGACGCCGGACAAGCGCATGCTCTGGTATCGGTCGAGTCCGGTGGTGTTCGGCAAGCCCATGCCGTTCGACGCCTACACCGGACTCGTCGAGGCGGTGGCGGGGGAGAACATGACCGCCCTGTGCGCGGCGGGCGTCGGCGGCGGATCGCTGATCTACCAAGGCATGTCGCTGCAACCCAGCGAGGCGGTGTTCACCACGCACTTTCCCGACGGGTTGGACTGGGCCGCGCTGGATCGCGTCTACTACCCGCGCGTGGCGCGCATGCTCGGCCTCGAGGTCGCGCCCGACGATCTGATCGCGAGCCCGAACTACGCGGCGGCCCGCTACTTCGCCGATCAGGCGCGCCGCGCGGGCCTCCCGGTGTCGAAGATCCCGATGCCCATCGACTGGAACTACGCGCTGGCCGAACTGCGCGGCGAGATGAAGCCGTCCTACACCAACGGCGACGGTTCGCTCGGGGTCAACAACGGCGGCAAGCATTCGGTCGACGTCACCTATCTGGCCGCCGCGGAGGCGACCGGACGCGCGCGGGTGCTGCCGCTGCATCAGGTCACCGATATCGAACGCGCCCCCGACGGCCGCTGGGTCGTGCACGTCGACCGGATCGACACCACCGGGACCGTGCGGGAGAACAAGATCCTCACCACCGGCACGCTGGTGCTCGCGGCGGGCAGCCTCAACACCACCAAGCTGCTGGTGCGCGCCGGGGCCACGGGCCGCATCCCCGATCTGCCCGACGGTGTGGGCGCGGGCTGGGGCACCAACGCCGACCGCATCTACGTGTGGACCGACCCGGCGGCGAATTTCGGTGTCGCACAGGGTGGTCCGGTGGTCTACGGCAGCCTGAACTGGTCCGACCCGCACGCCGCGCACACCGTCATCCAGGCATCGATCCCGCCGCTGTCGATGGACGCCCACAGCACCATGATGGTCGGCTACGGCGTCAGCGACGGCCGCGGCCACTTCGCCTACGACCCCGCCAGCGACGAGGCGAAACTGCACTGGCCGCTCGACGGCGACGCCTATATCCAGGAGCACCACATCGGCCCGACCACCCGAGCCATCGCCGGGAACGACAGCCTCCTCCTCGACACCAACCTCGCCTTCCCCTCCACCTGGCACGGCCTCGGCGGAGCGAGCATGGGCTCGGTATGCGACCTCGACGGCCGCGTCCTGGGCCAGCGCGGCCTCTACGTCCTCGACGGCGCCCTCATGCCGGGCAACACCGCCGCCTGCAATCCGTCGATGACCATCGCCGCCTTGGCCGAGCGCGCCCTGGATCGCTTGGTGGCCAAGGACGTTGGTGCGGTGATCTGAGTCCTCGCCCTCGGCCCCTGTTCCCCGCTGCCTACGACCCCATGTTCCCAGCCGCCGGAGGCGGCTGGGACCACGGGCAGCGGGACTACCCAAGCAGCACAGGCAGTTTCGTGTGTCCATTCGAGATGAAACTGCCGATGTGCTCGAGCTCGCTCGGATCGACGGCGAACCGCACCTCCGGGAACCGCTCGAACAGGGCGGGGAGGGCGATGGCCGCCTCCAGGCGGGCCAGGGGGGCGCCCAGGCAGTGGTGCGCGCCGTGGCCGAACGCGACGTGCTGGTCGCGGGTGTCGCGGCGGACGTCGAATTCGTCGGTGGTGTCGCCGTGGATCTTCGGGTCGCGGCTGGCGCCCGCGTAGGACGCCAGAATGGCGTCGCCCTTGGGGATTCGGCAGCCCTCGATCTCGATGTCCTCGGCGGCGTAGCGCAGCGGGAGGTGGGCGATGGGGGCCTGGTAACGCAGCGTCTCCTCGACCACGTCGGTCCACTCCACCGCGCCCGAGCGCACCGCCGCGAGCTGGTCGGGGTGGGTGAGCAGGGCGGTGATGGCCTGGTCGAGCAGGTTGACCGTGGTCTCGTGCCCGGCGTTGACGACCAGCATGAGGGTGTCGACGAGTTCCTTCTCGGTGAGCCGGGAACCGTCCTCCTCGCCGCGCGTGGCGATCAGCACGCTGGTGATGTCCTCGCCCGGATGCTCCCGGCGGTAGGACACCATTTCGCTGACCAGACCGTACATCTCGAGATAGTTGGCCTGGGCCTGCTCGGCGGTGAACGAGCCGTCGAAGAAGCCGTCGACGCACTTGTGCATGGCCGGGCCGAGATGGTCCGGCACCCCGATCAATTCGCTGATCACGCGGATCGGCACCGGATAGGCGTAGCGGTCGCGCAGATCCACCGGCTCACCCGCGGGCGTGGCGGCCAGCCCGTCGAGCAGTTCGCGGGTGATCTCCTCGATGCGCGCCTTCATCGCGGTCGTGCGGCGATGAGTGAAGGCCGGGGACACCAGCTTTCGCAGCCGCCGATGCTCGGGGCCGTACGCGGTGAACATGCTGTCCACCGCCACCCACGGCAGCAGCGGCCAGGTCTCGGTGATCTCGCCGTTGATGAACGCCGCCCAGTGCTGGCGCGGATCCTTCGACACCCGCGGATCGGCGAGCAGCGCCTTGAGTACGGCGAAGTCGGTGACCGACCAGGCGGGCACCCCGCCGGGCAACGCCACCAGAGTGACCGGTCCGCGTTCGCGGATCCGGGCGGATTCCCCTTGAATGTCGGTCCCGGCCAGGTCCAGGACCAACGGTTCGTGCTGCATCCGACAGCCTCCTTACACGATGTTCAACGGAGGGGCCTGGGGGAAGGTGACCGGCAGGGAGGCCAGGGCGCGGTGGAACGGACCGGGACGCCAGGTCAGTTCCGCGCGCGGCACCGCCAGGTGCATCTCCGGAATCGCGTCGAGCAGTTGGTCGATCGCGTCCTGGACCACCAGGTACGCCACCGACCGGGCGGGACAGGCGTGCGGCCCGGCGCTCCACGCGAGGTGGGAGCGGTTGCCGGTGCGGTCGCCGCCCGCGATGGTCGGATCGTTGTTGCACGCGGCCAGGCTGATCACCACCGGCTGATGCGCGGGCAGCCAGGTGTTGTCGATCAGCGTGGGCTGACGCGGGTAGGTGATCGAGAAGTTCGCCATCGGCGGGTCGTTGAACAGGACCTCGTCCAGCGCGTCGCGGGTGGACATGCTGCCGCCGACCATGTGCCCGCCGAACCGCTCGTCGGTGAGCATGACCAGCAGCGTGTTGGTGATCAGGTTCTGCTGCGGTTCCAGCGCCGCGCCGTAGAAGCTGACCAGCTGGTACAGCATCTCCTCGTCGGTGAGCCGGGCCTCGTGGTGGACCATGCGGGAGGTGACGTCGTCGCCGGGGTCGGCGCGCTTCATCGCGATCAGCTCGAGCAGCGCCTCGCTGAGGGTCTGCATCCCCCACGCCGCGTTGACGGTGTCGAACAGCGCCGCCATTCCGGTGGCGACCCGGTTGCCGATGTCGGTGTCGCAGCCCGCCATTCGGTTCAGCACCTCGAACACCAGCGGAAAGGCGTACTGCGTCACCAGATCCGCCGCGCCGGACTCGCAGAAGGCGTTGATGAGCGGGATGGCGATCTTCTCGACCGTGCTGTGCAACGCGTGCAGATCGACGCCGTCGACGGCGGCCACGTACGCCTGCCGGTATCGGGCATGGGCCGCACCGGAATTGCGCAGGGCGTTCGGATACCACTGCATCATCGGCCGCACCGGGCAGTCCTCGGGCACGGTCTGCTGCCAGGTGCGCGGGTCGGCGGGGAAGTGCTCGGGATCGTTGAGGATCCGCAATGCCGTGTGATAGCCGAGCACCAGGGTGGCGGGCACGCCGGGGGACAGTTCGATGGGCGCCATCGAGCCGTGGCGGCGGCGCATGGCCGCGTAGAAGGCGTGGGGATCGGCCGCGAATTCGGGTGTGTCTATGAGGGTTCGCGGACCGTCGGCATCGAAGGGTGAGCCGTGGTTGACGGGGCAGGCGCTCAGCGTGCCGGTGGGCGGCGCGGACGAAGAAGGCGTGGTCAACGAACGAAACTCCAGACGGGACAAGACGGTTCGGCGAGATTGCGACGCGACGGAAGGGCGGGGCGCGGATCGACCACTGTTCCCCTCTGCACCTCCTGCGCGACAAGCGATTTCGACGACGCGCGCGACGACGGGCCGTCCGCGCGCTCGACGATTGCTTCAGACTAACAGTACCGACCGGTGTCAGTGTTCCAATGTCATTGCCGTGCGGACCAACTGGTCCTCGATCGGCGGCTCCGGCAGCGGATGGGCCGCGCTGCTGCGGAATCCGTCCAGCAGGACGGCCACGTGCCGCCGCCACACCCGCGGCGCCTGTGCGCGGATGTCCTCGGTGGCCCGCACGGTCGACCACAGCAGCAGGCCCACATCGGTCACGTCGACGTCGGCGCGCAGCTCCCCGGCGGCCTGCACGCGGGCGACCAGCTCGTGGAACAGCCGCTGCCCCTGCGCCTTCACCCGCTCGACGGGATTGTCGGCGGGCAGCGAGCGCACGCACAGATCGGTGAAACCCCGGTCGGTGGCCTGCAATTCGGCCATGGTGAGCAGGTGCTCGACGAAGCCCTGCCACGGATCCTCGGCGGCGAGCGCGGCCTCGGCGCTGCGCACCGACGCCTGGGCCAGTTCGAGGAAGATCTCCTCGATGAGCGCCTCGCGGGTGGGGAAGTGGTTGTAGAGCGTGCCGATGCTCACCCCGGCCTCGCGGGCGATCGCGTTGAGCGAGGCGTCGAGTCCGTCGCTGCCGAACCGTTGGCGCGCGACCGTCACGATTCGCTCCCGGTTGTCCCGGGCGTCCCTGCGACGGGGCCGCTGCGTCGATTCGTTGGCCACGACCATGGTCTCAGCCTAACAAGTTGAACGGGTCCTCGACTTCGGGCTAAATTGAGGGGGTACTCAAATTGAGTGCCTTCTCGAGTTGAAGGGAGGCGGCATGCCTCATCTCGTGGTGTTCGGCGCGGGACCCGCGCTCGGCCTGTCGGCGGCGCTGCGGTTCGGCCGGGCCGGATACACGGTCACGCTCGTCGCGCGCAATCCGGACACGACGGCGGAACTACGCCGCGCGCTGGCCGGGGCCGACGTGGAAACCGATGTGCTGCACGCGAATCTGACCGACGACGCCCAGGTCGACGCCGCGCTCACGGAACTGGTGGCGCGGCACGGGATTCCGGACGTGGCGCTCTACGCCCCCGGTGATGTGAGCCGCCTGCCGGTGTCCGCGCTGGCCCTGGACGCGGACACCCTGCGGACCTGGCTGCCGTTGCATCTGCTGACCCCGGTGCGGCTGCTGCACGCCCTGCTGCCGGGCATGGTCGAACGGGGTTCGGGCGCGGTCCTGTTCGCGCAGGGCGACGCCATCCGGACCCCGCAGCCCGCGCTGGCCAGTGTGAGCGTGCCGCAATCGGGGCTGCTCAATCTGCTGCACGCCGTGGACCGGGAGGCGCGGCCGCGCGGGGTGCGGGTGGGCAGCCTCCAGATCAGCAGGCTCATCGAGCGCAGCGCGGCCCAACGGCTGTTCGACTCCGGGCATTACGCCGAGGTCGAGCCGAACGCGGTCGCCCGGGTGCATCCCGACGAACTCGCGGAGACGCTGTTCGAGATGGCCACGACCGACACCGCGGTCGAACGCGCGGCCTGAACACCGGCCGAGCCTCCGGTGTCCGAGCACCGGAGGCTCGTGATCAGGCTGCTCGGCGCTCTTCGAGTTCCGCGGGGCGCTCGTGCTTCTTGTTCACCTCGGCGAAGCCCGGGCGGCCCGTGCCGATGAAGGCGACCAGCCAGGACAGCACCGCGATGAAGCGGTTGCGGAAGCCCACCAGGTAGAACAGGTGCACCGCGAGCCAGGTGAACCAGGCCAGGGTGCCGGTGAACTTCACATTGTCGTTCAGCTTGGTGACGGCGCTGAAGCGGCTGATCACCGCCATCGAGCCCTTGTCCCAGTAGACGAACGGGGTGCCCGCGGGCGTGCGTCCCCGGATGATGTCGGCGACGTGACGGCCCTCCTGCATGGCCGTCGGCGACTGCCCGGGATAGCCGTTGAGCGAGGTCATATCGCCGATGGCGAAGATGTCGGCGTGGCCGCCGACGGTGCAGTCGGGGTTGATCAGCAGGCGCCCGGCGCGGTCGGTCGGGCAGCCGGTCGCCTCGGCGAGCAGTTCGGCGAAGCCGCCCGCCTGCACACCGGCCGACCACACCACGGTCTCCGCGCTGATGCCGTGCTCGACGCCGTCCTTGCCCTTGACGGTGACCTTGCCCGCCTCGATATCGGTGACGAACGTGTTGAGCAAAACCTCGACCCCGTTGCGGCGCAACGACTCCCGCGCGTACTCCGACAGATTGCCGCCGAACGGGGGCAGCACCGCGGCCGCGCCCTCCACCAGCGTGACCGAGATCTCCTGGTGGTAATGCCTTTTCGCGAGTTCCTTCAGCTGGCCCGCGACCTCGACGCCGGTCGGGCCCGCGCCGACGACCACGAAGCTGAGCAGCCGCTCGCGGGTCTTGGCGTCCGCGGTGGCCGCCTCGGCGAACACGCGCTCGATCTGCGCGCGCAACCGCTCGGCGTCGGCGATGGTCTTGAGCGAGAACGTCTTGTCCGCGAAATCGTCCCGGCCGAAATAGGATTGGCTGGCGCCGGTCGCGGCGATCAGCGAGCCGTACCGGATCTTGCGGTGGCCCTGCGGGGTTTCGTAGGTGAGCACGGCGGCGTCGGCGTCGATGTCGACGACGGTGCCGACCCGGACATCGGCGTTGCGATGCCGGCGCAGCACCGCGGCGATGGGCGGGGCGATGTCGGCCGCGGGGAGCACACCCGTCGCTACTTGGTAGAGCAACGGCTGGAACAAGTGCTCGGGCGTGCTCGAGATGAGCACGTAGTTCACCCCCGACTTGTTCAACTGCTTCGCGGCGGCGAGACCGCCGAAGCCCGATCCGACGATGACGACATCAGCGGTTTCGATTCCCGCGTCCACGTTGTCCATGACAGCCTCCTTCTGTCATTAGTAACCGCGATTCGGAATGCCGGTGTTCCTGGGATCAGGGCGCATAATTCAGATGACTCTTATCTGGATCGGTCATGAATGGAGATCACGATGGAACTGCGGCAGCTGTCCTATTTCGTCGCGGTCTGCGAGGAGCTGAGCTTCAGCCGCGCCGCCACGCGATGTTATATATCGCAATCCGCTATCAGTCACCAAATCGCGCGGCTGGAACATGATCTTGGTGTGCAGCTCTTCGAGCGCTCCACCCGATCGGTGGTGCCGACCGACGCTACCACGCGGCTACTTCCCCTTGCGAAGCAGATGCTGAGCCTCGAATCCGCCATTCGCGCAGCTGTTCGCACGTCCGGGCCGCGAATTCGCCTGGCCGCCAACATGTCCTTCGCAAACCGTTCGCTGTCCGCGATAGCCGGTGCGCGCGAGGCGCATCCGGGTGCGGAGATCGAATTCGTGATCAAGCCGTTCCGGCAGCGCATCGCCGCGGTGGCCGACGGCGACTGTGATCTTGCTCTCATCCGGGGGAGCGTCGATCAGCCCGGTCTGCGGGTGGAGAAACTGTGGGTCGAGGACCTCGTGGTGGCGACCTCGACCGCGCATCCATTGGCGGGCCGGGAGGATGTGACGCTCACTCGGCTCGGCGACTTCCCGCTGTTGCTCCCGCCGGAACAGGAACAGGTGCTGCTGCACAACGTCGTGCGCAAGGCGTTCGCGGACCTGCCCATCCGGCCGACCTTCGGCCCGCCGATCCCGCCCGACCACACCGCCACCATGGAACTGATCAACCGCCCCGACGCCTGGACCATCCTCTACGCCGACAGCCAGACCGAGGGCATCGCGACGCTCCGGCTCGCCGGGCGCCCGCTGCGCGTACCCGTGTCGGCGGTACTGCGCAGCGAGGCCCGGATCTCCCCGATCCTGGAGACTCTGCTGTCGGCGTTGCACAGCGCGTGAGGTCTGCCCCCGGCCCTCTGCTGGCGGCGTTGCGCAGCACGAGGTTCCGGCCTTCCGCTGGCGGCGTTGCACAGCGGTGAGGCCGCGGCGGCCGCGAGGCTCAGAACAGAAGGGGCAGTGGGGGACTGGGCGTGAAGACCACCGGTAGCGTCTCCAGCGCCCGCAGGAACGGCCCGTGCCGCCACTTCAGCTGCGAAACCGGTACGGCCAGACGCATTTCCGGCAACGCGTCGAGCAGCTGGTCGATGGCGTCCTGGGCGATGAGATAGGCCGCCGACCGCGCGGGACAGGCGTGCGGACCGATGCTCCACGCGAGATGCGCCCGGTTGTCGGCGAATTGGCGCGCCCCGACCGCCGGATCGTTGTTGCAGGCGGCCAGGCTCACGACCACCGGTTGATGCGCGGGCAACCAGACCTCGTCGATGAGGACCGGTCGCCGCGGATAGCTCACGCAGAAGTTCGCGCTCGGCGGATCGGTGAACAGCACCTCGTCCAGCGCGTCGCGACTGGGCAGCGCGCCGCCGAGCAGGCCGCCCGCGAACCGCTCGTCGGTGAGCATCAGCCGCAGGGTGTTGGTGATGAGGTGCTGCTCGGGCTCGATGCCCGCGCGGTAGAGCGTGACGATCTGATGCAGCATCTCCTCGTCGGTGAGCCGCGCCGGATGCGCCATGAGCCGCGACACCAGATCGTCGCCGGGCTGAGTTCGCTTGAGCCGCACCAGTTCCGCGGCCGCCTCGTCGATGACGCGGTCGCCCTGGTCGCCGTCGAGCGTGCCGAACCCCTCGACGATGCGCTGCCCGATCTCGGGCGGGCAGCCCAGCAGCGCGTTGATCGCCCCCGCCGACAGGGGAGCGGTGTACTGCGCCACCAGATCCGCCTGCCCGGCCTGGCAGAAGTCGTTGATCAGCGGGACGGCGAGGCGTTCGACCAGCGAGTGCAGGGCGTGCAGGTCGATGGCGTCGATCGCGGCGACGTCGGCCTCGCGATAGCGGGAGTGTTCCAGCCCCGCGCTGCGCTGCGCGCTGGGCCGCCACTCGAGCATCGACAGGACCGGACTGTCGGTCGGCGCGGTCTTCTGCCAGATGCGGGGGTCGGCCGGGAAGTGCTCGGGATCGTTGAGGATCTGCACCGCGGTGCGGTAGCCGATCACCAGCGTCGCGGGCACCCCCGGGGCCAGCTCGACCGGGACCAGGGACCCGAACCGACGCCGCATCTCGCGGTAGATCGAGTGCGGGTCGGCCGTGAATTCATCTGTGAACAGCGGAATCCGCGGGCCGTCATTGTCGATCGGCGAGCCGTGCGGCGTTCGGTTGAGTGTCGGGTCGGGCAAGGTCAAAGACGAGCCTCCGAGCGTCGGAAGAGATATTCGACAAGGGTGATGAGCGATTCCACGCAGCCCAGCCGCTCCCGCGCGTCGAGCGTGGTGAGCGGCGTGTCGGGCGCGAGGTCGAGGGCGTCGCGGATCTCCTCGAGCGGGAAACGCGGCCCGCCCTCGAACTCGTTGACCGCCACCGAATACGGCACGCCGCGTTCCTCGAGCGTGGCCAGCACCTCGTCCGCCTTCTCGATGCGGCGGGTGTCGACCAGGACGAGCGCGCCGAGCGCACCGCGGGCCAGCTCCTCCCACAACGGGACGAACCGCTGCTGGCCCGGGGTGCCGAACAGGTACAGCGCCAGCGTCGGATTCAGCGTGATGCGGCCGAAATCCATGGCGACCGTGGTGGTCACCTTGCCGGGCAGCCCGGCCATATCGTCGACGCCGACGCTGGCCTCGGTGATCGTCTCCTCGGTCCGCAGCGGCCGGATCTCCGACACGCTGGACACGAAGGTCGTCTTGCCGACACCGAAGTTGCCCGCCACCAACAGCTTCACCGACCGGGTGACGGTCTCGGGAACATAGTCGACGGTGCGTTCGGGTGGGGCGATCGGGCGCTCAGACGGCGAGAGCGCGGAGCCCATTCAGTACCTCCTCGAGCAGGGCCAGCTCCGGTGTCGGTTCGGCCGGAGCGGGGACGACCAGGTGGCCGCTGTCGAGGAGGTCCGATGCGAGGATCTTCACCACCGACGGCGGCAGGTCTAGATAGGCGGCGATCTCGGCGATCGATAACGCGCCGCGTCGGCTGCACACTCCGATGACTCGGCGGGCGTCGGGGCCGATGCCGAGCGTCGGATTGCTCGCCGCCAGAACCAAAGTCACCAGGTCCAGTTCCCGGCTGGCCCGCGAACGGCCGCCGGTGCGCACATAGGCCCGGACCAGATCGGGATCACGTCGGTGCCGCATGGCCGCGGCTACCGCTGGCGCGGCAGAGCGCCGAGTTCGCGGCCGACCCGCGCGGCTAGTTCGTTCATGCGGTGCGCGACCAGGCTGACGTCCACGTCCCCGGTGGCCGACACCCCGATCAGCGCACCCTCGCCCGCGGCGGTGATGAAGATCATCCCGTTGTCGTACTCGGTCATGTTCTGCCGCACCGAATTCGCCGCGCCGGCGAACTCGCCCAGCGCCTTGCCCAGCGACCGCAGACCCGACGCGGCGGCGGCGAAGCGCTCGGCGTCGTCGACGTCGATCTGGCCGTGATGCGCGATCCGCAGACCGTCCTCGGACAACAGGACGGCGAATCGGACGCCGGGAACGGTGAGGTCCTCGAGCAACCAGGCCAACTTGTTGGTGCCGTCGGCGACGGTCGTCACGGGTGTGCCCATCAGGATGTCATCCCTTCGGTGTTTTCGTATGCGGCGGCACGGCCGCTCCGGGAGCCGCTGTGCCAGGCGGCTGCGATATCGGTTCGGGGAAGATCACTATCGGATTCGGTCTCGCTGTCCGGGCGCGGGCCACGCGTCAGGGTGGAAACGGCGACGGTACGGCGTCGACGCCGGGGCAGTCCGCCGGGGGTGATGTCGTGCACGGTCGACTCGTGTTCCGGCTCCTCCGAGGTGGTTTCCGACGCGGACCTGATGGGTGCGAGGGAAGCGGAGGCGGCCGCCGGCGCGGATTCGCGCGCCGGATCGGGGACCGCGGTGGGCCTGGTGAGCTCCGCGGGGGCGGAAAACGCGGCGGGCGGGGCGATCTCGGCGGGCTGCGCCGCCGGGACCGGAGCCGACTCCACGGCCGCGGGAACGATGGAAACCGCGACCTCGCTGCGACTCTCGGCACGGCTGGGCAGCGCGGGCTGATCCGGTGTGGCGGGAGCGTTCTCGGTCGGGGTGTCGGTCACGGGCTGGGCGAGCAGGGCCTCCGGGATGTAGACCATGGCGCGCATACCGCCGTAGGTGTTGGGCCCGTCGATGTAGACCGTGAACCCGTAGCGGCGGGCCAGGGCGGCGATACCGGGGAAGCCGACGCGCGGGGCGGGGCCGAGGCCGTGGATGTCGACGACCTTCTCGCCCGCCAGTACCTGCCGGGCCTCCTCCATCTGCTCGGCGTTCATCCGCACACCGGCGTCGTCGATGATGACGGTGACGCCGTGGTGGCCTTCCTGGAAGGTCACGTCCACGAACGAGGTGGGCGGCGAGTAGCGAAGGGCGTTGTCCAGCAAGGTCGCCAGCGTGTGCACGAGCGGTTCCACCGCGCGGCTGATGACCATGCGGTCGAGCTGGTTCGGCCGCACCCGGGTGAAGTCGCGGACGCGGCCGACCGCGCCGCCGACGACGTCGGTGAGGGTCTGCTGCGGCCAGCGCCGGCCGGGCAGACCGCCACAGACGATCACGTAGGACTGCGCCTGACGGATCATCTGCTGCACGCTGTGGTCGATGCGGGTGAGGGTCTCGTACACCTCGTCGCCGCGGTGCACCCGCAGCGCGCTGCTGACCACCTGGCTCACGTCGGCGCCGAGGCTGACGACCGCGGTGCCGAACGCGCGTACCGCGGCGCTGGTGGCCTCCTTGGCGACCCGGTCCTGTTCGGTGCGTCCCGCTTGCTGGGCCGCCGCGACCGCCTGCTGGGTGGCCTGCTCGGCCTCGAGGCGGACGCGCTGCTCGGTCTCGGCGACCAGCGTGCGCAACTCCTCGCCGTAGCGATCGGCCAGCCCCTGGAGCAGATGGGCGAAACGGTCGCCGCCGCCGAGCTGCAACTCCACGCGCGGTTCGCCGCGGCGCACCGCGTCGGCGATGAAACTCGTTGTGCTGGTGGTGAAATGCTCGAGCTCGTCCTCGTGGGTGCGCAGGGCGCGTTCGAACTCGTCCTCCCGGGCGCGTAGCGCGTGGGCGAAGTCCTCCTCGCGGGCGAGCAGCGTCTGTTCCGCTTCGGTGGCGCGGGTCTGCGCCGCTCGCTCGGCCCGGGCGACCCGGGTGCGTTGCTGCGCCGCGTAGTAGGCCGCCGCCAACGCCGTGAATACGGCGAGTAAGGCGACAACGGCGAGGATCCACGAAATCGTCACGGCGGTAGATTGATTCATCAGGTTCCCTCGTCGCCGGCAGCCCGGCCGTCCGTCCTTCCTCATTTCGCCGACCACACGTCACCACTCGGCCGGATGACTCCAACGTCCCAAGGGCCGGGCTCGGCACGGTGGAGATAATCACCGGCCCCGGCGCTCGACGGCAAACAGTATCAGCATTTCTGGGTGGCAGCGACCTTTTCGTTACGAGAGCGCGACCCAACGGTGTCTCGTCGGTGGCAAGGGAAATGCCTTGTCCTCGAGCCGTTCTCGAAACCGGTCGGTCAGGTTGCCGAAAGTGCGCGGGCTACCCGCAGGTGCAGCGCCCGCAACCGCTCGTCCCCGTCTGTTACCGACCAGAAAGTTTCCTCCAATGCGCGGAGGAAGGCCCATTTACACACGCGTTCGGGCGATACGGACAAAGCGTTCGCGGTCCGCTCGACGACGGCCGCCGCGTGGGCGGGGGTGGGATCGGCCTGCACCTGGATCATGACGAGGAATCCGCCGTCGAAGGCCGCCTCGCCGAGGCAGGGTTTGGGATCGATGAGCAGCCACGGTTCGCGCTCGGCGGCAACGATATTGCCCAGGTGGGTGTCCCGGTTGACGATCAGCGGCGGGCCGTCGGGGACGGCCAGGTCGGCGCAGTCGGCGGCGGCGCGGTCCAGCAGGCGGGCCGGAAGGGCCTGGGTCCATGCGGGTTTCGACTCGACGAACCGGTTGGTCCAGTCCGCCACGATATCCGCGACGCGCGGCAGCTCGGGCCACTCGGCGGGAACCGGCACCGGTGTGCGGCGAAGTCGCCGGAACAGGCCGCAGGCCAGCTCGATTCGGTCGGCGTTCTCGGCGCGGCCCTCGAGGCTCGGGAACCCCGGCTGTTCGAGCAGCGGCGTCCCGGGGCGCGCCCACTCCAGCGCCAGCGCGCCCGAGGCGGGGTCGTAGCCGTACAGCCGGACCGCGCCGTCACCGTCGTAGGCGAACAGCCCGGTGGCCTCGGCCCGATTCTCCTCGTCGACGATCGGGATCTTCAGGACGGCGAGCGAACCGTCCGCGCGCCGGACGGGCGCGACGAAGGAATGGGTGCCGCCCTCGAAGGCCGGGCCGATGATCTCCAATTCCCACTCGACGGTGAGTCTTTCCGCCAAATCGGGCAGATCGGCGAGCCATCGCGCGCCGCGGTCGGGGAAGTTCGTCCGAATCGTCGCGGCCACGAAGGGAGGCACGGTGATGGGCATCCGCCTACCCTTCCGTCCGGAATCGTTGGGGGCAAGGCATTTTCGGTAGAAAACGGGGGATGCCCCGGCCGAGGATCGGCCGGGGCATCCCGAAAAGCGCGTCAGCCCTTGTGGGCCTTGACCGACTCGGTCAGCTGCGGCGCGACATTGAACAGGTCGCCGACGATGCCGTAGTCGCTGATCTCGAAGATCGGGGCCTCTTCGTCCTTGTTGACGGCCACGATGGTCTTCGAGGTCTGCATGCCCGCGCGGTGCTGGATCGCGCCGGAGATGCCCAGGGCGACATACAGCTGCGGGGACACGGTCTTGCCGGTCTGGCCGACCTGGAACTGGCCCGGGTAGTAGCCCGAGTCGACGGCGGCACGCGAGGCGCCGACCGCGGCGCCGAGCGCGTCGGCCAGCGGCTCGACGACCTTGTGGAAGTTGTCCTCGCTGCCCACGCCGCGGCCGCCGGAGACCACGATGGTGGCCTCGGTGAGCTCCGGGCGGTCGCCACCGGCGACGGGCTCGCGGGAGGTCACCTTGGTGACGCCCTCTTCCTGCGCGGGCACCTCGACGGTGACCTTCTCCCCGGCGCCGGACTGCGCCTTGGCCTCGATCGCGCCCGGGCGCACCGAGATCACCGGCAGGTCGCCGGTGGCCTTGGCGTCCACGGTGAACGCGCCACCGAAGATGGAGTGCACGGCGGTGCCGTCCTCCTTGATGTCGATGACGTCGACCAGCAGGCCGGAACCGATGCGGGCGGCGAGGCGGCCCGACACCTCCTTGCCCTCGGCCGAGGCGGCCACGAGAACCGCTGCGGGCGAGGCGGATTCGACCAGTCCGGCCAGCACGTCGACCTTCGGGGTGACGAGGAAGCCGTCGACGTCGTCGGACTCGGCGACGTAGATCTTCTCCGCGCCGGCCGCGGTCAGCGCGTCGGCCAGCTTGTCGGCGGTGCCGGGGGCGCCCAGCACGACGGCGGCGGGGGTGCCCAGGGTGCGGGCCGCGGTCAGCAGTTCGTTGGTGACCTTCTTCGGCGCGCCTTCGGCGTGCTCCACGAGCACGAGTACTTCTGCCATTGTTCTCTCTCCTGTCGTAGCTCGGGGCGCGGCGTCAGATGATCTTCTGGCCGATGAGGTACTGGGCGATCTGCTGGCCGCCCTCGCCCTCGTCGACGATCTTCTCGCCCGCCGTGCGCGGCGGCTTCGGGGTGACACCGGTGACCGCGGAACCCGCGTTGCCCACGCCGACCGTCGACGGGTCGATGCCCAGGTCGGCCAGGCTGAAGGTCTGCACTTCCTTCTTCTTCGCGGCCATGATGCCCTTGAAGGACGGGAAGCGCGGCTCGTTGATCTTCTCGGTGACCGAGACGATGGCCGGGAGGTTGGCCTCGAGCTTGAACACGCCCTCGTCGGTCTCGCGCTCGCCGGTGATCTTGTCGCCGTCGACCGCCAGCTTGCGCAGGTGGGTCAGCTGCGGGATGCCCAGGTACTCGGCGATGATCGCGGGCACCGCGCCCGCGCGACCGTCGGTGGCCTCGTTACCGGCGATGACCAGTTCGACACCCTCGATCTGGCCCAGCGCGCCCGCCAGCACCCACGCGGTCTGCACGGCGTCGGAGCCGTGGATCGCGTCGTCCTTGACGTGGATGGCCTTGTCGGCGCCCATGGACAGCGCCTTGCGGATGGCCTCGGTGGCCCGCTCCGGACCCATCGCGAGCACGGTCACCTCGCCGCCCTGGGCCTCCTTGATCAACAGCGCCTCCTCGACGGCGCGCTCGTTGATCTCGTCCAGGATCGCGTCGGCGGCCTCGCGGTCGAGGGTGTAGTCGCCATCGGACAGCTTGCGCTCGGACCAGGTGTCGGGAACCTGCTTGATCAGTACGACGATATTCGGCATTGGTCTTCGTCGACCTCCTGTTCTTATGGCACGGGGGGTGGGGTCGCACGACCGGGCCGTACGTCCACGAATAGCTCGTGCTGGGACATTACCCTACGTTAAGTTACTCATGGGTAACTTAGGGTGTGATGTTCTGCATCACCACCTCCGAGTCCGGGTGTGATACAGGCAACCGCTAACGTCGGGTGAATGAGTGAGGCCGTACCCGTCGAGCCACCCGTCGACACCCTGCCGCTGACCGGTGAGCGGACGGTTCCGGGGATCCCCGAGGAGAACTACTGGTTCCGCCGCCACGAGATCGTCTACGCCCGGCTGCTCGATCGGTGCGCGGGGCGGGTCGTGCTCGAGGCCGGTTCGGGCGAGGGGTACGGCGCGAACATGATCGCCGGGGTCGCCGCGCGGGTGATCGGCGTGGACTACGACACCGGCGCGGTCGAGCACGTGCGCGCGGCCTACCCGCGGGTGGAGATGATCCAGGGCAATCTCGCCGACCTGCCCGTCGACGACGGCACGATCGATGTGGTGGTGAATTTCCAAGTCATCGAACATCTCTGGGATCAGGCCGGATTCCTGCGCGAATGCCTGCGCGTGCTGCGGCCGGGCGGCACGCTGCTCATCAGCACCCCCAACCGGATCACCTTCTCGCCCGGCCGCGATACGCCGCTGAACCCCTTCCACACCCGCGAGCTGAACGCCGCCGAACTCTCGGAGTTGTTGGTGGCGGCCGGTTTTCGCGTCGAACTGATGACCGGCGTGCACCACGGCCCGGACCTGCTCGCGCTGGACGCGAAATGGGAGGGTTCGATCATCGACGCGCAGATCCGCCGCGCGCTGGCCGGGGAGCCGTGGCCCGCCGACCTCGCCGCCGATGTCGCGGCCGTGCGCACCGAGGATTTCGTGCTGCGCACCGCCGATATCGACGCCAGCCTGGATCTGGTGGCGGTCGCGGTCAAACCCGAAGCTCGGTGAACCCTTGAGCGACAGCGTGGTCCCGGGCCAGTTCACCCTGGTGCTGCACTCCCATCTGCCGTGGCTGGCCCGGCACGGCCGCTGGCCGGTGGGCGAGGAGTGGCTCTACCAGTCCTGGGCCGCCTCCTATCTACCCCTCGTCCGGGTGCTGAGAACCCTTGCGGCCGAAGGCCGTTCGCATCTGCTGAGCCTGGGCATCACGCCCGTGCTCGCCGCCCAGCTCGACGATCCGCACTGCCTGTCGGGAATGCATCACTGGCTGGGCAATTGGCGGCTGCGCGCGGACGAGGCGGCGCTGGCGGGCAATCGCGCGCTCGGCGGCTACGAGCATCGGCTCGCGACCGAGGCGCTCGCCGATTTCGAGCTGCGCTGGCGGCACGGCGGTTCCCCGGTGTGGCGGGAGCTGATCGACGCCGAGGCGATCGAGCTGCTCGGCGGCCCGCTCGCGCATCCGTTCCAGCCGTTGCTGGACGCGCGGCTGCGGTCCTTCCAACTCACCGAGGGACTCGCCGACGCGCGGCAGCGCTGGGGGCACGCGCCGACCGGAATCTGGGCGCCCGAATGCGGTTTCACCCCCGGCATGGAGACGACCTACGCCGCCGCGGGTGTGACGCATTTCATGGTCGATGGTCCCGCCCTGCGCGGGGATACGAGTCTGGGCCGCCCCGTGTGGGATTCGCCGGTGCTCGCCTTCGGCCGCGATCTCCAGGTCAGCTATCGCGTGTGGTCGCCGAAGTCCGGCTATCCGGGCCACGCCCACTACCGTGACTTCCATCACTACGACCACGCCACGGGCCTGAAACCCGCGCGCGTCACCGGCAAACAGGTGGCCGGACCCGACAAGGCTCCTTACGATCCCGACCTCGCCGCGGCCGCGGTCGCCCGCGACGTCGCGGATTTCGTGCGGACCGTGCGCGAGCGGTTGATCGCCGAATCCGAGCGCATCGGCCGTCCCGCGCTCGTGGTGGCCGCGTTCGACACCGAACTGTTCGGGCACTGGTGGCACGAGGGCCCGCTCTGGCTCGAACAGGTGCTGCGCGCGCTGCCCGAGGCCGGGGTCACCGTCGGCACGCTCGCCGACGCCCGCGCGCGCGGATTCGTCGGCGCCCCGGTCGAATTGGCGGATTCGTCCTGGGGTTCGGGCAAGGACTGGCGGGTGTGGGCGGGTGAGCAGGTCGCCGATCTGGTCGAACTCGACGACGAGATCGTGCGCCTGACCCTGGACATCCTCGACAAGATGCGGGTGCAGGCCGACGGCTCGCGCGATCCGGTGGCCGATCAGCTGCTGCGCGAGGCGATTCTGACCGTCTCCAGCGACTGGGCCTTCATGGTCAGCAAGGATTCGGCGGCGGGGTACGCCCGCGACCGCGCCCACCAGCACGCCCACGCCGTGCGCGAGATCGCCGCCGCCGTCTCGTCCGGCCAACTCGCCAAAGCCGGGCAGTTGGCGGCAGGATGGTACGCGGCCGACGGACTCTTTCCGGCGCTCGACGCGCGCCGCCTCGAAGGACCAGCATGAGAATTTTGATGGTGTCGTGGGAGTACCCACCGGTGGTGGTCGGCGGGCTCGGTCGGCACGTACACCATTTGGCCACCGAACTGGCCGCGGCCGGGCACGAGGTGGTCGTGCTCGCCCGCCGTCCGATGGGCACCGACGCGGCCACCCACCCCACCCACTCCTACATCGAGGACCGCGTGCTGGTGGTCGCGGTGGCCGAGGATCCGCCCTGCTTCGACTTCGGCGAGGACATGCTCGCCTGGACCCTCGCCATGGGCCACGCCATGGTTCGCGCCGGAATCGGGCTGAGCAAGCCGGGTATCGCCGAGGGCTGGACCCCCGACGTGGTGCACGCCCACGACTGGTTGGTCGCGCATCCCGCGATCGCGCTGGCCGAGCACTACGACGTGCCGCTGGTGTCGACGATCCACGCGACCGAGGCCGGGCGGCACAGCGGCTGGGTGTCGGGCCGGGTGAACAAGCAGGTGCACTCGGTCGAGTGGTGGCTGGCCCGCGAATCCGACGCGCTCATCACGTGTTCGGCGTCGATGCAGGACGAGGTCGAGCGGCTCTACGGCCCCGACCTCGCGGCGATCACCGTGATCCGCAACGGAATCGACGTGGGCGCGTGGACCTTTCGCGATCGCGCGCCGCGCTCGGGACCGCCGCGGCTGCTGTACGTGGGGCGGCTGGAATACGAGAAGGGCGTGCAGGACGCGATCGCCGCGCTGCCGCGCGTGCGTCGCGCGCATCCGGGGACCACGCTCACCGTGGCCGGGGTCGGCACCCAGTTCGACTGGCTGCGCGAGCGCGCCCGGGTGCATCGGGTCGCGCGGGCGGTGAACTTCGTGGGCCGCCTCGATCACGTGGAACTGCTGGGCTGGCTGCACGGAGCCGACGCGATCGTGCTGCCCAGCCGCTACGAGCCGTTCGGCATCGTCGCCCTCGAGGCCGCCGCCGCCGGGACGCCGCTGATCACCTCGACCGCGGGCGGGCTGGGCGAACTCGTGCTCGACGGCGTGACCGGGGCGTCGTTCGAACCCGCCGATGTGAACGGCCTCGTCGACGCGGTCACGGCCGTACTCGCCGATCCCGCCGCCACCCAGGACCGCGCCTACGCCGCGCGCGAGCGGCTGACCGAGGACTTCGCCTGGGATGTCGTGGCCGCGGAGACCATCCAGGTCTACCAGGCCGCCAAGCGCCGGGTGCGAAATCCGTTGGGGCGCCCCGAGATCGTCGAACGGCCGCTGCCGGAACGGGATCCGGGCAACCCGCTCTGATTGAATCTCCGGCATGGCTGTCCCCACGACGCGAATGCTGGTGCTGGCGGTGGTCCGGATGCTGCAACCGGTGCACGGGTACGACGTGCGCCGGGAACTGCTGTCCTGGCACGCCGACGACTGGGCCAATGTGAAGCCCGGTTCCGTCTACGGCGCGTTGAAGACCGTGCACCGGGAGGGTCTGATCGCGGTCGAGGAGGTCGGCCAGGACGGGGCGCGGCCCGAGCGCACGACCTATCGGATGACCGCCGAGGGCGAGAAGGTGTTCGGCGACCTGGTGCGCGAGGCGCTGTGGTCGACCGAGCAGCCCAAGCATCCCTACTACGCGGCGATCGCGCTGTTCCCGGCCGCGCCGCGCGACGAGGTGGTGGCCGCGCTGCGCAGCCGCATCCTCAAGTTCGAGGCCGATCTGCTGCATCTCGAGCGCGAGGTGGCGCGCGTGCTCGCCGGGTCCGGGCATCCGGCCGAGGCCGAGCCGTATCACGTGGCCGACAACCTGCAACTGGCCGCCGACCACACCCGGGCTGATCTGGAGTGGTCGCGAAAGACCTTGCGGCGCATCGAATCCGGTGAGCTGAACGTGTGGACGATCCCGCCGTGGACGGAGGAGGGCACCGCCCCAGCGTAGCTAATCAAGTCTGAATACTAAAGCTTGACTATTCGAGCCGTCGTTCCTACCGTTCTCGGTATGGAAACGACGGCAACCGTTCGTGACCGCACCCGAACCTCGGTCATCCGGGTTCGGGGGCTGGCGCGAACGTTTCGAACGAAAACGGGCCCGGTCGAGGCGGTGCGCGGCGTGGACTTCGAGGTGCGCGACGGCGAGATCGTCGGGCTGCTCGGCCCCAACGGCGCGGGCAAGACCACGACCCTGCGCATGATCGCGACGCTGCTCGCGCCGACCGCGGGGGAGGCGGCGATCGCCGGGGCCGATCTGCGCGCCGACCCCCGCACCGTGCGCTCGCGCATCGGCTATGTGGCACAGGGCGGCATGACCGCCGACGTGGAGCTGGTCATCGACCAATTGGTCTTGCAGGCAAGGCTTTTCGGCATGAGCCGGGCCGAGGCGGTGGCGAGCGCCGAAAGCCTGTTGACCGCACTGGAATTGGAGGGCCTGGGCCCGCGCCGATGCCGCGAACTGTCCGGCGGGCAGCGCCGCCGCGTCGATATCGCCCTCGGCCTGGTGCACCGGCCCGGCCTGATCTACCTGGACGAGCCGACCACCGGACTGGACCCGCAGAGCCGGGCCAATCTGTGGGGGCACATCCGGCGGCTGCGCGACCAGGGCACCACCATCGTGCTCACCACCCATTACCTCGAGGAGGCCGACGCGCTGTGCGACCGCGTCCTGGTGATGGACCACGGCGAGATCGTCGCGGCCGGGACGCCCGACGAACTCAAACAGCGCATCTCGGGCGATGTCATCAGCCTCGAAATCGCCGACGCGCACGCCGAACTCGCGATCCGGATCGCGGAGCAGACGGTCGCGCCGCGCTCGAAGCTGTACACCGACGGGCGCGTGCACCTCACCGTGGCGCGCGGCGACGCGGCCGTGGTGCCGCTGCTGCGCGCCCTCGACGAGCACGGCATCACCCCGGGCTCGCTCACCGTCCAACGACCCAGCCTCGACGACGTGTTCCTCACCGTCACCGGGCGTTCACTCCGGGAGGAGGACCGATGACCTTTCTCCGTGAGACCGGCCTGATCTTCTGGTCGCAGCTGCGCGTCCAATTGCGCAATCCCGCTTGGGTTTTCATCGGGCTCAGCCAGCCGGTGCTGTATCTGGTGCTGTTCGGTCCGCTGGTGAAGGCGATCGCGCCGTCGCTGGGCGGCGGCGCGGACCCCTGGAAGGTCCTCACCCCGGCGCTGGTCATCCAGGTCGGGCTGTTCGGTTCGATGTTCGCCGGGTTCGGCATGGTGGGCGAGTTGCGGGCCGGGGTGATCGAACGGCAACGGGTCACCCCCGCGCGGCGCGGCGCGTTGCTGCTGGGCCGGGTGCTCAAGGATATGGTCGTGCTGATCGTGCAGGCGCTCGTGCTGGTCGCGGTGGCGGCGATCGCGTTCTCGTTGCGGCCCAATGTGTTCGGGCTGCTGGCCTCGGTGCTGCTGATCTCGGTGATGGCCGCCGGGCTGGCGTCGGGCTCGTACGCGCTGGCCCTGTGGGCGCGGGCGGAGGACGTGCTCGCCTCGATCCTCAACACCGTGGCGGTGCCGCTCATGTTGTTGTCGGGCATTCTGCTGCCGATGAGCCTGGGGCCGACGTGGTTGCGCGTGGTGTCCGACGTCAATCCGTTCAAGCACACCGTCGAGGCGGCCCGCGCGTTGTTCCGCGGCGACTTCACCGCCTCGGAGGTGTATCTCGGCACCGGGCTCACCGCGGCCGTGGCAGTGGTGTTGATCGTGATCGGGGCGCGCAGCTTCGCTCGCGAAAACGCCTGAGGGAGACCGGGCGAACCCGAATCGTCGAGCCGGTGAACGGTATGTGTGACGGCCGTCTCGTTCACCGGACTGGCATCGGGGCGACACTCGGCGGTCGCTCCCGGGCCGACTCGGACTGGCTTCATCGGGTCATGACATCTACGTCAGTGCTGACCGCGGGCCGCGCGGACGCCGGGGCGGGCCGGTCGCAGTACTCGCTGGTGGTCTCCTCCGATCTCGAACATCGCACCGCCGCACAGCGGCTGCGCTACCAGGTGTTCGCGTCGGAGCCGGGATTCGACATCCCGGTCAACGCCGACGGCCTCGACGCCGACCGCTTCGACGAGCACTGCGACCACCTGCTGGTCCGCGACGAACTGACCGACCAGTTCGTCGGGTGCTACCGAATGCTGCCGCCGGACAAGGTGCGCGCGGCCGGGGGCTACTACACCGCCACCGAATTCGACCTCACCGACATGGACCCCGAGGGCCGCCGCATCGTCGAAATGGGCCGGGCCTGCGTGGTTCCCGACCACCGCAACGGCTCGGTCCTGACCCTCATGTGGGCGGGCATTCTGCACTACATCCAGCTCACCGGCTACGACTGGGTGATGGGGTGCGTGTCGGTCCCGATGCGCGAGACCGAGGCCGACGCGCCCGGGGTGAACGTGCGCGGGGTGCGGGATTTCGTCATGGCCCGGCACGCGTGCGATCCGGCGCAGCGGGTGCGGCCGTACAACCCCGTGGTGGTGGACGGGTTGACTCTCGACGAGCTGGAACCGCCTGCGCGGCCGAAGATCCCGCCGTTGTTGCGTGGCTATCTGCGGCTCAACGCCGAGATCTGCGGCGAGCCCGCGCACGATCCCGACTTCGCCGTCGCGGACTTCGTCGCGTTGCTCGGGCTGTCCACCATCAACACTCGTTATCTCGATCGATTGCAGAGCGCCGCAAACACTTTCGACGGACGGTGATCATGACCCTCGCAGTGCAGTCGTTACCTGGTTCCGGGAAGCTGTCGTGTCCACCGGCGGCGCCGGTGCACGCTTGGATGCCGTCGAGCCCGTGCGGGCCTTCCTGTGTCGATATCGACGCGGCGGCGGGGAGCCTTCGCACGGGCTTCCGCATCCTGAGCGTGATCGGGTTGTTCGTGAGCTTTCCCGTCGTCAACGTCGCCACTCCCCGGAGTTTCCGGCCCTGGCTGCATCGCCGCTATGCGCGGGCGGTGCTGCGCTTCTGTGGGATTCGGTTGCGGGTGATCGATGAGCGTGGGGCGTCGGACGTGGGTGAGGGTGGGGTGCTGACGGTTGCCCCGCATGTCGGGTGGACGGATGTGATCGTCCTGGCGGCGGTACGGCCGATGGGTTTCGTGGCGCGTGCCGATCTGATCGAGTGGCCGGTGCTGGGTGGGCTTGCTCGGCGGATGCGGGTCATTCCGATCGAACGTGAGCGGTTGCGGCAGTTGCCGTCGGTGATCGGGGAGATGGCTGCTCGGTTGCGTGCGGGGGAGCGGGTGGCGATGTTTCCCGAGGGGACGACGTGGTGTGGGCGGGCGCATGGGCGTGCGCGGCCTGCGTTGTTTCAGGCGGCGGTGGATGCTGGGGTGCCTGTTCAGCCGATTCGGCTGCGCTACCTCGACGCTGACGGCGAGTTGTCCACTGTCCCTGGTTTCGTCGGCGTGGACACCTTCCTCGATTCGGCCCGCCGAGTGTTGCGCTCGAAAGGCGTTGTGGCCGAGGTCGTTCTGCTGCCCCTGGAACAGCCTGGCTCCGACCGCCACGACTTGGCCCGCCGCTGCGAATCCGCCATCCGCGGCGAAGAGACCGTCGACATCGATGCCCACGCCACAGCGGTAGGCACCGGCCCCACCCGAGAAATCGTCCCCGACCCCATCCCCGCAGCCTCCTGACCCCCGGCACGGCAACCCAACCCCCAGGTACGGCAACCCAGCCGCACCCTTTATTCGAATCCGCACCCGTTCTGTGGCCCTGAAAGGGGTGCGGATCCGAACAAAGGGTGCGGCTGGGGTTAGTTCTCGTGCAGAAGTAGTGCCCTGGAGTCGGTTTCGGTCAGGGCTGCGCGTCGGAGTTCGGGGATCGCGGCCTTGTAGCGGGTGATCTCTTCGTGGCGTTCGAGGTAGAGGTCTCCGGCGTATCCCTCGATGTGGACGATCGGGGGATGGGTCATCCGTGATTTGGACATCGGCGGGAATTCCATGAGGGAGAACGGGCCGATCAGGGGTCCGAGGTGGTGGCGGGTGGTGAAGGGGACCACTCGGATCGTGACGTTGGGGCGTTGGGCGATCTCGGCGAGGTGGCGGCGTTGTTCGGTCATGACGGCGGGGCCGCCCCATTCTTCGCGCAGTGCGGCCTCGGACAGGATGATCTCGATGGTGACGTCCGGATCGTCAAGGCTGCGTTGCTGTTTGAGGGTGCGTTGGATGCGTTCCTCGACCTGGTCGGTCGGTTCGTTGGGGTATCGGGTCCAGGTCATCGCGCGGGTGTAGTCGGGGGTGCGGACGATAGCGGGCAGGACGATGACCGCCCAGGTCGTCAGTCGGTTGGCCGCGCCCTCGACGACGGTGTAAGGGTCGAATTCGACCGGGCCTCGGTCCAGGTGCGCTCGCCACCATCCGCCGCCGCGTTTGGCGATGACCCGGACTTCGTGTGCCAGGGCGAGGATGAGTCGGCGCTCGTCTTGTGGTGCGCTGTAGAGATCGCAGAGGGTGTTCATGTAGAGGTCGCTCGCCGAGCGTGCCGAGAGTCCTTCTTCGACCCTGCCCATGGTTTGGGGTGATATCCCGAGAATGCTCGCCGCGTATGCCTGGCTGATGTCGGCTTTCTTCCGCAGCGTGTACAACCGTCGGCCGAGCGCTCGGAGCGCGAGTGTCGATCCTTGTGCGGGCATTGTGTTCCTTTCTGATTCGAATATGGTTCGTCAGTTTTCATCGTGTGATTTCCGACGGGTCGAAGAGGAAGAGTCGTTGGTAGGGAAGGGGTTTTAGGTCGGAGGTCACGGCGTGGTCGACCGTTACGTGTGCCAGCTGCTGTCGTTCGGCCTCGGCCGCGAAGATTCGCGCGGCGTGCTCCTCGGCTCGGTAGTGCTGTATCGGTATTCCGGGGACACCGAAGTCGACGGCGAGGTGGCATTGCACGAGATGGTCACATGGGCGTGACGGTCTGTCGAAAGCATGAGAAGGAAGCAGTCCGAGACATGGAAAACCTCTTTCCAACAATTGATCGAACGAGCGTCTTGGCCCTTCTCAGGGTGGTCCAGAGCCAGGGCCGACGGTAGGGCGCCGATGCCGACAGGTGAGTTGTCGGCATGGAGCTATGGGATGCTGGGTAAGGCGGAAAGGGACTTATGGACACCGATTTCCAGTCGGATCTGAACGCACGGGTCGCCCGCGACCAGGCACGCCACCGGGTGCCGGGCTTGGTCGTCGCCGTCGGCGTGGGAGGCGTTCGCTTCGCCTCGGCAACGGCGGGATTCGCCGACGTCGCGGGTCGAATCCCGACGACCAGCGCTACTCCTTATCGAATCGGCTCGATCACCAAGACGTTCACGGCAGCCGCGGTCTTGTCCTTGTGGCACCAGGGTGATTTGTCCTTGGACGCGCCGATCGGCCGATATCTGCCCGGACTGGACTTCGCGGATGTGCCGCTCCGCACTCTCTTGTCGCACAGCAGCGGGCTGCAAAGAGAAGTTCCCGGGTCGATGTGGGAGAGCATGCAAGGACCGTCGGCGACGGAGTTGATGGCCGCGCTCGGCGACGTCGAGCGGCTCGCATCGCCGGGTGAACGATGGCACTACTCGAATCTCGGTTACGCGCTGCTCGGTCAGATCATCGAACGGGTCACAGGGGAAGCGTACGAAACGCTTATCGACCGAATCCTATTGCGGCCGTTGGAATTACCTGACACGCGGTGGACGTGCCCGCCCGGGGCGGCCGTCGGTTACCGACTCGATCCCTATGCTGACGCCATCACCCCTGAGCCGACCATGGACCAAGCGGCGGTGGGCGCGGGCGGACAGCTCTGGTCCACAGGTGAGGACCTTCTGCGGTGGGGACACGCCTTGTGCGGAGGTGAACCCGACGTCGTGCCGCCGGAGGTGGTTGACGCGATGCACCAGCTACAGGTCATGGTCGATGCGGCTTCCTGGAAACGAGGGTGGGGTCTAGGGCTGATCCTCGATCGGCACGGGGATCACGTCTTGGCTGGACACACTGGCTCGATGCCCGGCTTTCAGGCCGCACTCAGCCTCGATAGGGCAACGCGCACAGTCGTTGTCGCGCTGGCGAACGCGACACGGAGCATGGATCTCGCGGCACTCGCGGCCGAGGTCACGTTCGACGCGATCGCGACACAGCCGAGCCCATCGCCCGCGGTATGGACGCCCGCACCGCCGTGCCCACCGGAAATGGCGGAACTTCTCGGCAGTTGGTGGATGGAGTCGGATGAGACGGTCTTCACCTGGCGCGGCGATGGCCTACATGCCCATCTCGCGTCCGATCCCGCCGCTACAGACACGCATTTCGCCGAGGAAGGGCCGGGCCGGTTCCGCGCGGTCGCCGGACGATTTCGAGGTGAGCTACTGCTGGTGACGCGAACGGAAGGACGTATCGAATTGCATTGGGCCACTTATCTTCTCACTCGGATACCGCAATGAATCGGTGCAGCCGATCGTGTGTATCCGAGGTGACGGCCGACCCGCGCACCACCGCATGCAACTGGTGATCGGCTGCGCGGAACACCCGCATCACGCGGGGAGTGACCGAGCCCTGCCGCGCATAGTCCAGCGCACGGTCTATCCCGGCAAGAGCGGCATCGGCGTCACCGATTCTCGAGCTGGCGATAGCGCTTTCGAGCTGCCAGATAATTCTGTTCCTGACGAAAGCCTCCGGGCCGCTGTATTCCTGCTCCCGCAGTGCCTGCACTGATTCAGCGGGATCACCGAGTGCCAGCAAACAGGACCCGCGGTGTCCGGCCAAAGCCGCGTGATCGAATACTGTGAGCCAGTAGGGATCCTCGTCTTCACCCGAGTGCTGTTCGAGTTCGGCCTCTGCCGTGGACAGCATGTTCTCGCATAGTGCGGATTCGCCCATTTTGGCGTGAGCCCGTGCCGCCATCGTCGCGACGAAGGCACTGAGCCTCCTGTTGCCGCTACGGTAGGCCCACGGCAATGCCCCGTAGGCGAGTTCCGCGCCCTTGGCTGCATCCCCGCTCCAGGTGTGCATGAACGCCTGATTCGGGCCGACGATGTACGCGATCAGATCGAACGCCTGTGCCGGCTCAGCGGAAAACCGAGCTCGCGCAAAGAGATCATCGGCGACTTTAATCCGACCACGATCGAACATCATCCAACCGGCCAGCTGCTGAGCTTCGGCCACGGTCCGCCGCAACTGTACGCGCTCACGCGATGACACCCTTTGTGCTATCGCTTCCGCCGATTCCGCACAGGCCACCACGTCGCGGATACTGTCGGTCGCCATCGTATGATCGGCGGCCCGCACCTCGACAATCAAGCGACGCAGGCGCTCCTCGGCATTGTCCGGCGAGAAGTCCTCGAACCGCGAAAGATTCAGGGCGTCATCCATTTCCAAGAACTCCGTCGCCAACCTGACCAACGCACCGTTGCCATCGAGTGCATTGTCGAGACGACCCACAAGATCAGGATGGGGACGCCGCTGTGCCTTCTCGATCTTCTCGATCAACGCACCGCTCACCAAAACGAGTTTCCCCAGCCCGCGCTGAGAATGCCCAGCCGCCACCCTCCGATCGCGCAGTTCGGCCCCGAAGGCAGCAGCAGCGGAGGATTGGGGATCGAGTTCACGCGGAACCTGGGCCACAACAGAATTATGCACACCGATGGCGAAAAGCAGTGCAAAACAGGGAGATTCTGCTATCCGGGCAAACCTACCAAACACCCGATCCGCATGGTCGAAGGAATGCCGCTGGGTACCAACGAATCTGAGGCCTGTTCGGCCATGCCCCCTGTATGCGGGCGAGATACAGCTGCGGCGAGGCTCGCGGCCCAGAAGCGAAGGTACGGGTATCGAGACTGCCCTACGCTGGAACGAGGACGGCGAGGAGGTTGACGAAGTGCAACGTCGAGAGCTTATGCGAGCCATCGCCATCATCACGGCCGCGGCGCCCGCGATCACCGCGGCGCTCAGCGCCGACGAGGTCGAACGTACGATCCGCGCGGTCGCAGCTCCCCGCCGCGCCGACGCTGCGGTCCTGGACAATATCGAGACGATGCTGAATCAGGCGCGGCTGCAAGATGATCGGCTCGGCCCGCAGGCGGCGATCCGGACGATTCTCGCCCAGGTCGACATCGTCCAGGCTCTGGTGGCCGGGCCGAACGATCTGCTGGAGCGCCGACTGAAGTCGCTGCAGAGCAAGATCTCTACGTCGGCGGGATGGCAGCTGTTCGACCTCGGGCGCACCGCCTCGGCGGAGGAGCATTTCGAGACCGCGCGAGGCCTGGCCGACGAGATCGGCGACGACGCGGCGGCCGCGATGGCCATGGCCGAGTGGTCCGGCATGACCGAAGAGGTCGGCAAGCCCGCCGTGGCGGTCGATCAGGCAGCGGCGGCGGAGATGCGTGCGGCTCGTTCTGGAGATCCGTTGCTACGGGCGCACACCGCGGGCATCACCGCGCTCGCGCAAGCGAAGGCCGGGTATCGAGCCGACGCCCGGAAGGCGATCGCTCGGGCAGAGCGTTTCGACGTGTCGACTCCGCGCACGCCGCAGGAGTCGTTGGCCTACTTCTGCATGGCAGGGCACATCGCTCGGATGCGCGCAAAGGCATTGCACCAGATCAGTGACCTGGACGCGGCCATCGACGCCGCACGAGAGTCGTTGCGATTGCACGCAGTTCGTGACAGAGCGGCTTCATACATCCTGCTCGGGAGAATCTATGTGGACGCCGGTGACATGGATGCCGGACTGAGCGCGATTCTCGACAGTGTGGAGGTTGGAGCGGCGGAGGGCTCTGCTCGGGTGTCGGGCCAGTTGCAGAGTGCGCGCACGTTGATCCATGTTCGGGCACCGGGGTCGGAGGTGGCTCGGAAACTGGACGTCCGCATGGCGGAGTTGCAGTTGGTCTGAGGCGGAGCCGGGGCATGAATTCGAGTTAGGCGCACTCGCAGAATCAAACGCACAGGAGTGTCCCATTGCCTACCTGCTCACGCTGCGCAAGTACTTCACCGCGCCCACCGATGGGGGTCGGTGCATGCTGGGGTGACAGTTTGTTAAGCAGCCTGTCGAGTTCGTGAGACTCCTGCCGATAGGGCTTGACACAAAGACCTCTTGTCAGGCCGACCGTCCGGTCAGCCAGCTCAGTTATCGCGATCAGTATTGCAGGCCGCTTGTCCAGGCTATTCGTGGATTGCGCATGGTCCACGTGAAGCCCTGTGTCGGTCGAGGCGAGTGCCTTCTGCCAGTGCCTTAGGGTGATGTGCTCGATTTGCCTCACGTGCCCCTCTTCATCCATCGATCGCGGTCCCGCACCGATTCCGCGAGCGCGGCGTGTTGACGAAACTGATTCCGGGTCCGAAGGCCGATGCGCGACCACGAGCGAGTGGGGCCTAGACGCGGTCGTCCCAGGGAGTCTAAAAAATGGACAGGAAGGACAGATGGGCTCGAATCTGCTACGGGTAGACCTATCCATGGGTGTAGTCGCTGGCTGAGTCAGTTCGATCGGCTGCAAGTAACACTATGTAACGCAAGGGGTATATCAAAGGCATGAACCGCAAGAGGGCTCTCCTTGCTTCGACTGTTACAATAAGTGGAATCGCTGCATTCATTTTCAGCGATTTTGAGCCTGCAGTGAAATTTATAGTGACGCTGGCTAACGCAGATGTCGCCAACCCCGCAACAGTTGTGGTGTGGGCGTCGCTATTTTTGAGAGTGGCGGTATTCCTGGCGGTCATTCTGGCGGCAGTGCTAGTAGACGCGCTCATGTACCGTCGTAAATTTCTTTGGCATAAGAGCAAAAAACGCTATCATATTGACGATGTCATCGCGGAAATAAAGAGCCGCGAGACTAAGCTGCCCAACCTCTTGATATCTGGATATTCCTTCGGATTTGCGCAGTCGATTAGGCTGTATTTGACGGCAATCCACACCCGGAGATGGTTGTAAAGATATTGACGTTCAGTCCCGATTATGTTCGAGAATACTGCCTGGAAGAGGTGGGGCGTATCGATTTCAGGATCAGTCGTCAAGATGTAATGATCAGGGAATGGCTTAGACTCGAAGAGTTTTCACTAGTGAAGCGGGTCGAAGTCTATCATTTCAAAGCTCTTGCGGTTGAATATTCTATTTCCCTAGATGATGCAGTTTTGTACATTGGACTTTACCCTTGGCGTACCGAGAATGGAAACATAAACTGGTGAAGACTCCTGACAGTGCGCGCTATATGGAACGCCTTGTCAATGCTGATGGGTTGCTATTCGATTGTGTCCATCAGATGCTAGAGTCACGCCAGACGGAAAGTGCAAAACAGCAATACGCAGGCCCCTAGGGGTTGCCAAATCTGAAGCTTCCCGACTCTGGCTGCAAAATCTGGCTCGGTCACTTGCCGTGCGAGGGCAGAATCTCAGGGATGGTTGCGCCAGATATCACTTGTGTCGGGCCAGTTCGACAGGATTCCAGGAGTTGTGGTTATCGGGGAACCTCATTTGCGTACAGAGCCCATCTCAGGCGCAGCTCGCGTCGGCCCTTCGAAGAGCTGCAGTACTGCCGAGCGACGTGCGCGACAAGCACTGGTCAAGACCATACCCTGTGGGTTGGCCGCCTTCGGGGTCGGTCGAGGTTGTGTCCAGCAGGATGGTGTACGACCGGACGCCAGCGAAGTGGTGGCGTGTCGTAGCCGAGTAGAGGGTGGTCACCGCGTGATCCTTCAAA
>NZ_JBSFPI010000016.1:145545-191441 GCF_053588115.1 Nocardia sp. NPDC003482 | reverse complement strand
GCTCTCCCGTGGGGCGGTGGCGTCTTTTGTGGGGGGGGGGGGTGCCTGGGGTGGTGGGCCCCCCGGGGGGCCGGCGCCGCCACACCGGGCCGTCGGTGACCGCGGCCGCGGTCACCGACGGCGCGAGAGCGGCCCGGGAGATCGCGAATCTCGCCGCGGGTGTGGGGATCGCGGCGCCGTCGCCGTGGTTCGCGGTGGTGATGCAGGACCTGGACCGGCTGGGGCGGGCGCTGGGGAACTTGGACGCCGACGGGCAGGCGGAGGCATCGCGCATGCTGGTCGGGTTGGCGGGGGCGCATCGCGCGGCGATCGAGCGGGACGCGGTGCCGGGGGTGGCGATCTACACCGGCGGTGACGATGTGCTGGCGTTCTGCCCGCCCCAGCGCGCTCTGGAGTTGGCGCGGCAGTTGCGGGACCTGACCACCCGGCATGTGGGTGCCAGTGGGTTGCGTGATGAGCGGGGGGCGCCGGTGACGGCGTCGTCGGCGGTGGTGTTCGCGCCGGTCGGAATGGGTATGCAGGCGGTGCTCACTCATGCTCGGGAGGCGTTGGAGGAGGCGAAAACCGCGCGGGGGCACGGGGTTTCGGCGAATCGGGACGCGGTCGCGGTGGTGGGGTTGCTGGGTGGGGGTGTGCGGGTGCGCAGTGTGCAGCCGTGGTCGGTGGATCCGGTGGCCCAGTGGTCGATGTTGCGGCCCGACGCTGCGGTGCTGTCGGCGGGGCTGGCCGCGCAGCTCGAACGTGACCGCACCGAACTCGAGGAACTCGCCGCCCACGCGACGCTGGCGCCGGTGTTGCGGGCGGAACTGGAGCGGTTGATCGGCCGCCGCGGCGGCGACCCCGCCCACGCCGAAGCGCTGCTGACCCTGGCACGCCACGAACGCCACCACCCCGACACCGCGGGAGAGCGGGCGTGGTTCGCGCCGGTGCCCGCGGTGGTGTTGGCGCGGTTTCTGGCGCAGAAGGCGAGCTGAGCGATGACCGACACCGAACCGGCAACCACCGAACCGGACGCGGGCTCGCGCGCTGGGGTGGGGGCGTGGTTGGCGGTGGAGCCGCTGGACACGGTGCGGGTGCGTGACGGGCGCGGCGCGGACGCCGGGGTGGAGACGGTGGCGGCGACGGTGACGCCGTTGCCGAGCACGGTGGGCGGGGCGGTCGGCGCGGCCGTCGGTGGTGAGATCGGGGAGAGCTTGTTCGGGCCGCTGCTGGTGGCCGATGACACGGTGTTCCCGGTCCCGCGCGATCTCGCCGTCGACGACTACGGCGACACCACCCGGCTGCGGGTGCGGGCCCGCGCCGAGGGGCAGAACTGGGATCTGCCGCAGGAGCTCGATTGTGTGCTCGCCGGGGACGGGGACGCCGTCGACGGATTCTGCACGGCCGAGGCGATGACGGCGTGGCTGCACGACGACGCGCCGCTGGCCGCGGGCGACTGGGTGGATCCGCAGTGGTGGGGCGCCCACCGTCGGCCGTCGCCGTGGGCGGTGGAACCGCGGATCGGGTTGACCCTGCGCGCGGAGGGCGAGTTCGCGGGCACCGCCGCGCCGGGGCTGCTGTATTCGGGCCCGCACCTGCGCCCCGTCGACGGCACTCATTTGGTCGTCGGGTGTGTGGGCGCGTCCGCGGTGTCGGTGAGCCGGGAGATCGTGCCGTTCGGGGGCCGCACCCGCCACGCGGTGGTGCGGGTGGTGGGGGCTCCGGAGTTGCCGGTGTCGCCGCCGTCGTATCCCGGGGGGCGGGTGGCGGTGTATCTGGCCACGCCTGCGCTGCTCGAGCGGGTGTTGTGGGCACCGGCGGGGGCGCGGTTGCGGGCGGTGGCGACCGCGGGCCCGCTGCCGGTGGCGACCGCGTCGACGCGCGGCGGGTTTTGGGGGTCGCGGCGGCTGGCGTGGGCGGTGCCGGCGGGCAGCGTGTTCTATCTCGACTTCGGCAGCGACGACACCGCGACCGCGTGGGTCGCCGCGCATCGGTGGCGGCCGCTGCCGGGACAGACCGCGGGGTTGCGGATGGTCGATGCCGGTTTCGGCACCTTTTTCACAGGAAGATGGTCATGTACCGACGATTGCTGATCCTGACCGCGGAGTCCCCGGTCCACGCCGGCGGCGCCAACGCCGAAGGCGCCCTGGACCTGCCGATCCAACGCGAAACCTCCACCGGCCTCCCGGTCATCTGGGGCCAGAGCCTCAAAGGCGCCCTGCGCGACGCCGCCCGCGACCAACCCTGGGAAACCGCCGTGTTCGGCGACCGACCCCCCACCCCCACCGCACCGACCGCCACCGCCCCCGGTGACAGTGCTGCTGGCGACGGGACGAACAACACCGAGCGGGAGGGGACACGGCCGCAGGACGAGGGGGGTGAGTTGAGTCCGGGTGGGGTCGCGTTCGGGGACGCGCAGCTGGTGGCGTTCCCGGCGGCGACGCTGGAGTCGGGGTTCGCGTGGACGACCAGCAGGCTGCTGCTGCACCGGTTGCAACGCAAAACCCTGCTCCTCGAACAGAACCTGGCGGAGGTGATGGCCCCGCTGCACGGCGTCGCGGGGGTCCTCGGGCCCCCGCGGTGGAAGGGTAACCAGGTCATCGGCCCCTACACCGGCGGCGTGCACGGCAACGACGCCCTCGCCGGGCTCGGGGCGTTCCTCGGCATGCTCGCCTACCCGACCGACGCGGTGTTCGACTACAGCCGCGCGAAGATGCGCTCGGATCTGCTGGTGCTTCCCGACGCCGATTTCACCGACCTCACCCGGTTGGGAGCGGAGCTGCTGGTGCGGATCCAACTCAACACCGCCACCAAAACCGTCGCCCACGGCCCCTTCTACGCCGAGCACCTGCCCGCCGAAACGATCCTCGCCGCGCTGCTCACCGCCACCGACGACACCCTGCTCACCCACCTCACCCACTTCTTCGACGGCCACACCCTGCAACTGGGCGGCGACGAGACCATCGGCAAGGGCGTGCTGTGGTGCCGAGTCCACGACACGGCCTCGCTGCACACCGCGCTCACCGACGACGCCCAGCCCGACGCCCAGTCCGAGGGGAAGGAGGCGGCTGATGCCCGAGCGTGAACTGCGCCGCGTCGACCAGCTCGTGGCCGTGCACGCCGCCCGCGCGCTGGCGCCGCTCGAGATCACCGACACCGTCGCCAGTATCTGCTCACGGCTGGCGCCGATGATCATGCGCAACGGGCTCGCCGCGACCGGCGCGTACCTGCTCGCCCGCGCCAACTCCACCACCTCCCGAGACGGCACCGCCTACCGGCGGGTCGCGGCCGCGTTGCTCACCGACGCCGCCACCCACGCCGCGATCCCCGCCGACCCCGACACACCGCACCGCACCCTCGACGACATCGCCGCCACCAGCGGGCACCAATACCTCATCGCCGAAGCCCGCGCCCGCGTCTTCGCCTCCTGGCTCGCCCGCCTGGCCACCGCCCAAGCCCCCAAACACACCACCACCGAGACCGCGGCCGCGGGCGAGGCGGAGGTGCGGGAGTGACGGCGTACGGCACCCTCGCGAAGGTCATCGGCACCCACGGCCACCAGGAGGAGGCGGTGAACGCGGCGCTGCTGCTGGACCGGTTCGTCCACGCCGACCTCACCGGCGCCAACCCGCCTTCGGAGTTGCAACTCCAGCATCTGTGGTCGGTCGCCGACGCCTGCGCCCGCGTACCCCCACAGCGGTTGGACGCGCTGCACGCGCGCCGCGCAGCCGCCGCCCGCGCGACGCGGCCGCGTCCCGCCGCAGTGGTGGCGGTCGAGCTGACCCCGTGCTGGCGACTGGTGGTCGGGCGCGGGGAACACACCGCCGCCGAGGTCAGCCTCACCATGTCACGGCTACACGGCGTGCCGATCATCCCCGCCAGCGCCCTGAAAGGACTCACCGCCGCCCACGCCCGCGACCACACCGACCCCACCACCCTCGCACGCCTGTTCGGCACCCCCCGCCCCACCGACACCAACCACCAAACCGACGACCTCGGCGAGAACACCACCGACGAGAAGAACCCGGGCGAGAACAACAGCGGCGACACCGACACCGATAACGGCGGCACTGACCTCGCGGCGGCGCGGCAGGGGTCGGTCACGTGGTCGGACGCGGTGCCGGTGACCGCGCCGTCGCTGGTGGTGGATGTGCTGACCCCGCACCTGAAGCCCTACTACGACAAGATCAACGACAACGTCTTCGGGACGGTGTTCCCCGCCGAATACCACAACCCGGTCCCGGTCCGGTTCCTCGCGTTGCAGAAAACCACCCTGCGCACCCTGATCACCGGGCCTGACGCCGATGACGTGCACGCTGCCGCGCGGTGGCTCGAGGCCGCGGTCGACGATCGCGGCGTCGGCGGGAAAACCAGCGCCGGCTACGGCTACTGCCGGGCGACAATCCAGGACCTGACATGAGCTACGCCCTGCACCTCATCCCGGTCGGCATCTCACTGAACGACCAGCTGAAAAAGCGCGAGATCCCCCTCAGCACGGACGATCGCCGCACCCTCGTCGACGCCCTGAAGGTCGGCGACTACGGCCCCCACAACCCGGTGCGCGGGAAACTGCGTGCTGCCACCGACCCGGCGACCAGGGTGATGCGAACCGATTCGATCCTGGGCGAGGCGATTCCGGTGCTGCGCAGCGTGCACCAGACGCCGAAGTGGTGTTCGGAGTGGCAGTCCCTGCACACCGACCGCACCGACGCCGTGGCCGCTGGCGGGCACGACGGCGACGCCTACCTGTTCCTCGCCACCGACACCGACCAGGGTCTGCTCACCGCGACCGCGCTGGCCGCCGGGACCGCCGCCGCGAGCCCGGTCCACTACCTCGACGACCCGACCGACCTCACCGCGCGCGCGATCCGGCTGCGGCCCAACGACATTCACGTGTGCCGGATCCCGGGCCTGGATCTGGAGGAGGCGCCGGTGCCGCCGGAGTCGGTGTGGACGGCGCTGGGCGCGATCGGGCACATCGCCTGCGAGACGGCCCGCCCCGGCATCGGCGCCGGCGCCGGTACCTGGCGGGTGGTGCTGCACCTGTCCGGCGGCTACAAGGCGCTGCTGCCCGCGCTGCTGGCGATGGGCGAGGCGATCCGATCGGTGTTCGAAGACCCCGACGTCCAAACCCGCGCCAGCATCAGCGCGTGGGTCTTGCACGAAACCAGCGCCGGGCAACGCATCGAGGTCCCGGTGCGCTACCTGGCGGGGCGGCCGTATGAGGACCTGTACCGGCTGCGTGACGACCTGCGCGAGGGCCATACCCCCCAGCCGGGCAACCTGATCGGGTCGTGCCTGACCCGGGATCTGCGGTTGACCTCGTTCGGGCGGGTCATGCTCGCCGTGCTGCCCGCCACCCGCCCTGAAGTCGCGCCGTGAACAGTGGCGGCGTCGACGTCGAGGCGGTGTTCGACCGCTACGTCACCGAAACCATGGTCTGCGAGCAGATCACCGCGCCGGGCGTGCTCATCAGTCTGCCCGGTCCCGCCAGCACACCGCTGCCCGAAGTCCTCACCACCATCCTCACCGACCCCCGCGTGCTGTATGTCGCGGACAACCGCGGCCGCCGCACCAAGGCCGAGACCCTGCTCGCGTTCGCCGTCTGGCTCGACCTGCACGGCCGCCCCCACCTCCCCCACCGCTGGCAATCACGGGCCGCGCGCCTGATCTTCGCGGTCTACAGCCTGCCCCACCGGTGGCCGCCCACCGCGCCACAGCCCTACCCCGACGACATCGTCCTGCCCGGCGCGTCCACCGCGACCTCGGTGCAACGACTGCTCGCCGAGACGAAAGTCGCTGCCGCGCAACAGGAATGGAAAAGCTACCTCGACGCCGCCGAGGACGATCCGTGGCTGGCGCCCCGCTACGCCCGCACCCGCGACAACCTCGAACCCGAGCTGTGGTGGCTGCACAACACCTGGCCACCCACCTCCGGCACCCCGCCCTGGCCCGCCTCGCCCGCACCGCTGATCCTGCGCGGCGGCGACGACCATTACCGCGTCGCCGACGACACCGCCGAACGCTGGCTCGAACGCGGCTCACCCTGGAACGCCGCCCGCGCCCTCGCCCCCCGGCACCCCCGGCTCCTCGCGGGTGCGTTCACGGTCGCGATCCTCGCCGCCGCCGCGGTCGTCGCGGCGGTGCTGGCGGGGTCCGGTCACATCGCGCGCTGCCTGGCCGCCGGGGAGATCATCGCGGGCCTGCTCGGGGCCGCGGCGCTGCCGCCGCGCTTCCAGGCGCTGCTGATGCTGCGGATCCCCGCCGCCGCGGCGGTCGGGGTGGGTTTGCTGCTCACCCTCACCACCAGCTGGTGGGTAACCCACACCGCCTGGTGGGCCGGAGCCGGGATGCTCGCCACCGCCACCGCCTACCTGATCCTCGACGCCCGCCGCCACGGCGCGTCCCGCCTCGCCATGCTCTACCGCGGCGCCGGGATCGCCCTCATCGGCGCCCTGTACGCGTTCGTGCTGTCCACCGCCGCCCTCGGCTGGGTCGTGCCCCGCCTCGGCGACCACGGCGACTGCCTCACCGGCTGGTGGAACCACAACCCGTATCAACCGCTGCCGCTCGACACCAAAGCACCCACCATCGACGGCGTCGACGACAAACCCGACTCCTGCGCGAAAGCGCTGCGCGCACCCACCGCCGCCGCCCCCGCCGCGACCCTGCTCCTCATGACCGGCTGGTCCCTCGGCTTCGGACTCGGCGCGCAAATCCTGTGGGACGACCGCCCCGTCACCGCCCCCCTCGCCCGCCAGCGCCGCACCCGAGGAACACCACCATGAGCACCTGGACCACCCTCCGCCTGAGAACCGTCACCCCGCTGTTCAGCGGCGACGACCCTCTACCCCCCGATGGCCGCCGCCCCGGCACCCCGGTCCGCGTCCCCTCAATCCGCGGTCAGCTGCGGTTCTGGTTCCGTGCCCTCGCCGCCGCTCACGGCATCCACGACCCGCAGGAGCTGTGGGAGCAAGAAGAACAGATCTTCGGCAGCACCCGCCGCGGCACCACCACGGCGTCGGCGATCACGCTGCGCATCGACAACCCGCCCGGACAAGGCGGCCGCCACACCTACCCCGACTGGATGAAAGACCCCGACAACGGGTTCTCCGGGACCGCGTACCTGCTCGGACAAGGACTCTGGCACCCGAAAAACCTGCTCACCCGCGACGTCGTCACACCCGGCGCGACCTTCGACCTCAAAATCCGGTTCAGCCGCGACGACACGATCAACACCCGCTTCCTCTACACCGTGTGGGCGTGGCTCACCTTCGGCGGCCTCGGCGCCCGCACCCGCCGCGGCTTCGGCCAACTGCGCCTCCAAAAGGTCACCGACCTCCCCGACATCTGGTGGCCCGACGACCTGCAAACCCGACCCGACACCATCGACGGATGGAAGAAACTCATCGCCCAACCGATCCCGGACAGTGCTAGAGCCTGCACCGAACTCGGCTGGAACACCGACACGCACACCCCGCCCGAACAACGCCCCGAATTCCCCGTCCTCGCCGCGCCCTGGTGGAACGGGCGCGTCCTGCCCATCACCGGCAAAACCCTCGCCGACGTCCTCGACAGCGCGGGCCAGGAATGGCGCAAATTCATCCTGTGCGGCGCCCTGACCTACCGAACCCCAAACAACGAGATCCGAAACAACACCACCCCCGAATGGCGCGCCGTCATCACCGGCACCGACACCCGCTTCCCCCGCGGCGCCCTCGGCATGCCCGTCGGCTACCACCGCCCCAAATACCAAGACCAGCCCGCGTGGACACCGTCAGTCACCATCGACGGCGGTGCCCTGCGCCGCGCCTCACCGATCTGGCTGCGCCCCACCCAACTCGCCCCTAACACCTGGATCGTCTTCACCCACGCCTTCCGCAGCCGCCTCCTCCCCGGCCAAACCCACATCGCCGCCACCCACCAACCCCACACCCCCCTCCAAGTCACCGACGACATGGCCGACACCGCCATCCACGCCTGGCTCACCGACCGCACACCCCAAACCCCCCGCATACCCCCCACCTACTACCCATGACCTATGACCCGCACCGCCAGCTCGGCTTCGCCGCCCTCGCCGGGCTGGGCCGCTACACCACCCGCGGCCTTGGCGTCACCACCATCGACAGCAGTGCCGCCCCTCGCAGCACGGCAGCGAGCGGACCCCGGAAACCACTCCGGTCTGTGCACGACGCCCACCAGTACAAGTAACGAAATTCCGGAGGTTGCGGCACCGGAAAGGAGGACCAACGAAGGAGGTCTGTGCAGTCACGGCACGACACCGCAGATCGGACAGACCAAAATGGCAATAGGGCGATCGACGCGGTCTCGCCGACAGGCGAATGGAAACTGTGGGCAGCCAGTACGTCCTCCCACTTGGCCTCGGTGGTGCCCGACACGGTCTCGCCGAGGGTCTGTGTCTATCCATCCAACGGCTCTGTCCTGGTCTGTCCAGATATCGGCTCTGTCCAAGGGTCTGTCTATCGAACGGCTCTGTCCCAAATTCGGTGGTGATGCAGCGGGTGACGGCACGATGTTGCGGTGTGCGAGGTGAATGTGCCTGCCGCCGTGGTGTTTTCAGGGTTGTCGTCGCTGGTGGTGGAGGATGTGGTGGACGAGGGTGAGCAGGTCGTGGTGCGGGCGCGAACGCCCGACGGTGCGGCCGCTTGTCCAGGTTGCGGTGCCGAGTCCGCGCGAGTGCACGGGTATCACAGGCGGACGGTGACCGACGTGCCGCTGGGCGGGCGGGCGGGCGGTGATTGTCACTGTGCGGGTGCGTCGTCTGGTCTGCCCAACCACGGGCTGTCGCAGCACGTTTCGAGAGCAGGTAGCCGGTGTCCTGGAACGCTACCAGCGTCGCACTGCCCGATTGACCTGCCAGGTGCGGTCGGTGGTTCGCGAACTCGCCGGCCGGGCCAGCGTCCGACTACTCTCGGCGCTGGCGGTCCGGCTGTCCCGGCAGACGGCCATCCGCGCCCTGCTGAGCATCCCGCTGCCACCGCGATCGGTGCCGGCAGTGCTGGGTGTCGATGATTTCGCGCTGCGGCGCCGACACCGGTATGCCAGCGTCCTGATCGATGCGGCCACTCACGACCGCATCGACGTGCTGCCCGACCGCAAATCCGACACCCTTACCGCCTGGCTGCGTGCGCGTCCCGGCGTCGGGATCGTCGTGCGTGACGGCTCCACTACCTATGCCGAAGCCGTCCGGCGCGCGCTGCCCGCCGCGCAGCAGGTATCTGATCGGTGGCATCTGTGGCACGGCCTGGCCGAAGTCGCGCAAAAGGCGGTGGCTGCACACAGCTCCTGCTGGGCCGAGGCCGGGCCGAGGCGACAGACCTTGACCCGCGAGAAGACCACGCTCGAGCGGTGGCACGCCGTTCACAATCTGCTGAATCAGGGGGTAGGGTTGCTGGATTGCTCACGGCGACTGGGACTTTCACTCAACACGGTGAAACGTTACGCGCGTGTTCGCGAACCGGAGCGGCTGCGCCGCCCGCCGCAGTACCGGGCGTGCTTGGTCGACCCGTATCGCGACCATTTGCGGGCCCGCCGCGCCGCTGAGCCCGGCGTCCCGGTGCTGCAGTTGTTCGACGAGATCACAGCTCTCGGCTATGCCGGAGGACTGAATCTGCTCTACAAGTACGTCAACCAAGGTCGCCTGCCGGCGACCGGATCATGCCCTCACCGCGGCGGGTGACCCGCTGGCTGTTGACTCGCCCAGTCGCGTTGTCCGACGACCGCCGCGCCCACCTCGACGAACTGGTGGCCGCGTGCCCGGAAATGACCGCCCTCGCCCGGGCGGTGCGCGAGTTCGCCCAGCTCATGAGCGAACGGCGCGGTGCCGAGCTGGACTGCTGGATCAAGCAGGTCCGCGAGGCGGGGCTCATCGAGCTCGAACCTTTTCTGACCGGGCTCGAGCAGGACCACGACGCCGCTGTCGCCGGTCCGACCATGCCCTGCAGTGCCGGCCCGATCGAGGGCGTGAACACGAAAGCGAAGCTGATCAAACGCCAAACGTCCGGCCGCGCAGGCTTTCCGCTACTCCGCCACCGAATCCTGCTGGATAGAGCAGCAGCCGCTACCATCGAAAGTGGGACAGAGCCGATATCTGGACAGACCCCAGGCTGTGCTCCGATGTATGCGCTGCAGTCCAGCCAGCGGCTTCCGAAGTTGGCCGAGGGAGCTTGCATGGCATCCGGGGGTTCCTGAGGTTCCCCCGCTTTCTCGGAGGGCTCTGACTGTGGTCCGATAGGACCGGAAGGAGTCATTCGTGGCAGCACCGAAGAAGTACCCGGACGAGCTGAAGGCGCGGGCCGTGCGGTTGTATCGGGAGTCGGACCCGAAGCCGACGATCCGGAAGCTGGCCGCCCGGCTCGGGGTGCATCACGAGGCGTTGCGGCTGTGGATCCGCCAAGCAGAGGCAGATGCCGGCGAGCGCGATGACAAACCGACGACCGACATGCTGGCCGAGAACCGGGCCTTGAAGAAGCGAGTCGCCGAGCTCGAGCGAGTCAACGCCGTATTGCGTGATGCGAGTGCGTATTTCGCCTCGGAGCTCGGCCAGACCCGGCGGTGATCGTGGCGTTCGTCAGCGAACACCCCCAGCACCCGGTCGAGCTCGTATTACGGGTTCTGGGCATCGCGTCCTCGACGTATTACGGCTGGTTGCGGCAGGCGCAGGCGCCGTCTGCGCGGCGGCTGGCCGATCAGGAACTGCTGGCCGAGATCGTCGACATCTATACCAGCTCCGGCGGAACCTACGGGTCACCGCGGGTGCATGCGATGCTGCGCCGGCGCGGGATCTCGGTGGGCCGCAAACGAGTCGAGCGGCTGATGCGGGGTGCCGGGTTGCAGGGCGCGTTTCTGCGTAAGAAGTGGCGGCTGGGCTCGACTCGGAAAGGATCCGCGTGCCACTCCGGCGCCGGACCTGGTCAACCGGGACTTCACCGCCGGCGAGCCGGATCGCTTGTGGGTGGCTGACGCCACCCGCATCGTCTGCGGTGAGGGAGTGTTCTGGCTGGCCGCAGTCCGCGACGCCTTCTCGAACCGGATCGTGGGCTGGAAGTGCTCGGACCGGTGCGACACCGAGCTGGTACTCGGCGCTCTCGAGTACGCAGTGTGGACCCGCGACGTCCGAGACGGGCACCTGGTCCATCACTCCGACCGCGGCTCGACCTACACCGCTATCCGGTTCGCGAATCGGTTGGCCGACAACGGGATATCTCAGTCCATGGGGTCGGTCGGCGACAGCTACGACAACGCCCTCATGGAGAATTTCTTCTCCACCCTCAAGACCGAGCTGGTGTATCGGAACAGTTGGCGCACAAGGGAAGAAGCCGAAAACGCCCTGTTCGCCTACATCGACGGCTGGTACAACACCCAGCGGATCCAGAAGAAGCTCGGCTGGAGATCTCCCGACGAATACGAAGCCAGCTACCATCACCAGGTTCCTACGGGAACCAGATAACCCGCTCTCCGGATTAGCGGGGGAACCTCAGGGGAACCTCAAGCGGCAGTGTGTGTTGGGAAATGACTGGAGGACTAGGAGTTCCGTGTGAAGTGTGTGGCGAGCCGTTCGTACAGTCTTGCCAACGTGGATTCATCGCCCCCGGTCCATCCAGCCACGGGTGGAACCAGTGCACTGTGTCGGGAGCACCGACGGGGCGGACGAACACATGCTGATGGAATTGCCTGACGCTGCGGCCATTGCTCGCTGAAATACGCACTCTGGTGATAATTCGGTGCGCAGTGCGTGTGCCGCGCGACGAACGGCCGACCCGATACCCGCGCCCTCGGCATCGCTCAAAGCTGCCGAGGTCGGTGGCGGATACCTGGTCCGACGTGGGCTAGCCGGATGCTGGCGCGGTGGGCGTGTTCAGGTGGTAGGACGTACCTTCGGCGATGGACAGCAGGTCGGCTGCGAGCATGTAGGTCTGCGCGATGCATGTCCTTGCTTCATCGATCGAGGGATCCGCGTGAACTCCCTTGCTGGACAGCGCGTCCAGGGCGTTGAGCCGGGTGCCGAGTTCGGCGATGATCGCCTGCAGAACTGCGCCGTTCTTGTGTTTGCCGACCTTCTCGCGCACGTACTGCAGCAACCGGTTGCGGTAGGCGTCGTCGGACATCCTGCGGTCAATACCGTCGAGTCCGGTGACGGCCTTGTCGGTGGCCGGGTACAGACTGTCGGCCAGGGATTTGATCATGCGTCGGCAGGAGGTCATCGCGTGTGAGATGGCCTCGCTGTTGCCGTCTGCGAACCGGTCCTGTGCCGCGACGAAGTTCTTGGACGCCTCCGGCGCGTATTTCGTGAGCAGTTGGTTGGTGTGGGCCTGAACCTGATCGAAGAAGCCGGATTGGGTCTGGCCGACCATGAGTTCGTCTTCGGCGACCACGAGGTAGTCGTGCACGCTCTGGCGGATCCGAGACAGAATGGTCTTCATCTCGTCCAGCGGAGCGATCAGCTTGGCTTGCGCCGCGTCGTAATCCCTGGCTACAAAGTAGGTGTCGATCTGCGTCAGGTTCCGAGGCACCCTGTCGTAGCTGGCATACGACGTCTTGATCATCTCCAGTCGTGCTTCGATACTGTCGACTGACAGACCGACGACGTTTCCCTCGTTGTTGCGGCGAGACGCAAAGTACCGCTCGATCTGCCTCCCGAACTCCGCCGCTGCGGCATCCGACCCGAGCTGCGCGATCATCGTGTTCCGCAGCGCGCCGAGGTCTTCACGTGGTCTGCCCTTTTCGGCGAATTCACCGAGTTGAGCCACGAAGAAGACCTGCGCGCTGACGTCATGGCGCTGAACCGCGATGCGATGCGCGCGACGAACCAGCGCGCCAACACTCATCGAGGTGTCCTCGAATTCGTCGAGCGCACGGCGGGTGAGGGTCAGAATCCGGTCAGCATCATGCACCGAAGCAGTATAGGAGGGGCCACCGACAGCGGATCCGACCTGCAAAACTATTTGAAATATTGTTCGGAGCGTTGCGCAGCGGCGACGCGTACCGTTTGCAGACATGTCGAAGATCGTTGAAGGACAGTGGGCTGTCGAAGTATGTCGTGAACGTGTGCGGCGCGCAGGGGAGATCAGGGCCGAGATCGGGTCCGAGTGGGCCAGACACATGGCCGACCATCCGCGGCGGATCAACGTCGTTCGGGGAGATACGGACACGTCGTGGATCTTCGTGGTCGAAACGGTGATCCCGATGCAGGTTCGGCTCAGCGCTCTGTTCGGGGAGTGGCTGTACGAACTGCGCGCCGCCCTAGACGGTATCGTGTACTATCTCGCCGTACGAGACAGCGGACAGAATCCTCCACCTGCCGAGCGCAGCATCTATTTTCCGGTGTTCACGGACGCCGCAAAATATGACGATCCCAACCACCGCGGGCGGATGAAAGCGTTGTCCGACAAGACCTTCGAGGTGCTGCGGCATGTCCAGCCGTTCAACGCCCAACCGGACCATCGCTCGAACGTGTTGTGGTGGCTTGAGGAACTCGCCCGGATCGACCGCCACCGGCAGGGCCACGCGCTCGCCCCGCACATCGAGAACGTCCGGATCGGTTACCGGCACCCGCTACGGTCCATTGGAGCCATAATCGCAGAACCGCACAGGTTGATCCCGGTCGACGAGTCTGCGCCGACACCGATCTTGAAACTGGAAGCCCCGGCTGACTGGGATGCGCAGCGGGTCCGGAATCACCTGAATATCACTGACGCCATCACCAGCCGACTCGATGTCACCGAGTGGGTGGGCAATTCATCAGCGCCTATGAAATCGATGGAGCTGAGCAGAAGGATGGTTCGGTGCGAGCAGTTCGTTCGGGACGGCGTTGTAGATCCACTCGCGTCGGGTGACATCGTGCTATCGCCAGCGCCGGAGCAATGACCAGATGTGCGCCATCAGTTTCCCTGAGCAGAAGCTCTTGACAGGGAACTGTGCTCGTGCGGCACGGCCAACGGCTTTGGGCGTGCTGGTCATGTCGGGGATGCCTTTCCTTGCGGACGGGTTCCGATGGACTGGCCCCGGCTGAGAGCCGATCTGATTCCACATTTACCCTCAGATCCAGCGTGATTTCTGCCCGCTGTGCCGATCGGCCGTGGCATCCAAGCGCGATGAGGTCGGGCTTGTCGGAGTCACGATGATGGCATTCGATGCTAGTGCGGATCTGGCGTGCCGGTGAGATTGAGCTTGCCGACAACGCAGTCCCATAGCTTCGCTATTGGATGACTCGGGCTTGGATAGAGATGCGCACTCCTGCTTGACCACACCCCCTACCGATCAATAGCAGCGCTCATCCGGGCTGCGCCCGCACGGCATCCGCTCGTGCCGACGAGCGTGCTTCGGGTCAGCAACTAGTGTGAACGTCGGAGCCATCAACGATCAGCCATCCAAGAACTCAAGGCGGGAGTCTCGCCGCGCTCGACGTCCCCTTTCACACGGTTACGACTGGCCACGTGTCACCGGGCATCGGCGTCCGCCCCACACGCGGACAGCGAGAGGAACCGAGCGTCCGCCGCTGCAAATGTTCCGCCGGGCATCCCGTTTAAGTCGGGGATATACGTCTGGGAAGTGAAGGTTGAAGACGCGGACCTTTCTGAGCGCTGGTGGTTCAGCGTGAAATAGTTTCAGGTACGGGGGGTGGTCACGGTGTCACCCACACCGTGACCAGCGCTCGCTGCCAGTCTTCAGGAGCAAGCAAATCGCCGACCGCCGCGACGTGCTTATGCGCACAATGTCTAAGCTGCGGCTGCGGGTGGCGTCACTGTTGATGTCACATCCACGGCTCCTGGGTCGATGCTCAAGTGTGTCCTGGTGCGAGCAGGTCAACCGTAACGATCGCAGAAGGGCCTGCCGCCTTGCCGAACTTAAAAGGACCTACCCGTGGATTTTCCCAGCGATCCCAAGCGGGGCCATGACAAGGGGGTATCGCCACAGGCGATAGCTATCGCTCGGCGGTGGATGCGCCAATTGGACATAAATCCCGAGGATTTGGCGACCGACTCTGTCGAAGATCTTGAGGCACTGCTGCTAAACAAGCTCAACCTCCTCGCGACACTTCACCCCAGAAGCGAGCATGCAATTTGTCAGCGTGTCCGGAGAGGTAAATACGGTCGCCGACGCCCTCGATTACTTCGAGAACATCAGAAGGAGCATCGCCGAGCGAGTGGTTCAAGTGCCCGCACAGCAGCAGATGACACAGATCAGGGATGCCGTTGAGACTCAGGTCAAGGACCCGACAGAACGAGAAAACCTGCTCTCCAAGATCGCCGAACTCGAATCCAAGTACGCGCAGGTAGTGGATCAATTCCACTCGTACACCGACGCTCATGAAGCCAAGATATTCGACATCCAGGTCGCCGAGCGCCGGTTCAAGTTGCGGACATCATTACTTGAGCGTGAGCCAGCTGCGGTGATCATCGGAGGGATCCTCCTCACACTGATGACACTCGCGCTTATCGGTGGCATGTACAGCCACACATCAACTCCTGACGTACTAAGCAACGCTTACCTGCTCATCCTCGGATTCTTCTTTGGCCAGACTGTTGGTGTAAGAAAGAAGGACGCCGCGCTGCTGGGTGAACAATAAGCGATTTCGACAGACACGCCTCACGTAGTCATGATGATGTGGGACGGCGTCCATCGAAGACCAGCACGACCGAGCCGTTACGGACATCCGCTCATGCCCGCGTGGCGGCCGTTGGTCAATCGACCACAGTGCCTGTCTGGTACGGCTTCCCAACGCACCCCCATGCCGAGTACCGTGCGTTGCCGGGCCGGATGGTGTAGAGGCTAGAAGGTTTCGAGCCCGCCCAAAGCCGCGACCAGCGAGCGCAGGGCTTCGATGATGGCTGCTTGTTGCTCATCAGGAGCGGTCGCTGTGGATGCATGGGCAACTGCCTGACGCGCATTTTGCAGATGTTCAGGCTCGATACGGCTGGCGGCCTGTTTGTTAGCGGCGGTGACGATGGCCTGGACGCGAACGAATTCGGCATTCTTTGTATCCCCTATGAGTTCTGACCAGGGCGCAAGGCTCGATGATCCCTTTGCTGCCCAGTGTTGTCGCGCGGCTTCCCAACCGATTTCCGCAAGCTCCCACAGCCTCGCCTCCTCGATGGCGTTCACTTCACAACCCGTCTGTCTCTCGGCGCATGATGGCTCCTCTCGGCTCGTGCTGTCATCGTCTCGTCCAGCGATGGGCTGAGTGGCGTCGACACACCCACACTGGTCGAGACCTTCGATCTCCTGTCATGCCGCTTATCGAGCGGTTCGGAGCCGCCGCCAGGCTCAAGGCAGCTCGGCGACCGGGCGAATTACCCACAGCTCTGATGCCCATGCCAGAACTACAGCAAGCTCGGCATGCCCGCTTCCGGCCTCGTATAGGACGACGCAGTATCCATCAATCCGGTAGGTTTGTACATCACGACGCTTGGCCCGAAGTCGAAGGCAAACAGGGGGTTTCGAATGCGGCACGGCACAGTCATCGCACTGTCCGCGGGATGCGCGAATCCATACTGGTGGTCGCAGCCTCTCGCGACGATCTTCGCAGCCGCTATTGCCCTGTTAGCAGCATGGATTGCATGGCGGAACGTAACACGCCAGTTGGGCAACGAACGACGGAAGGAGCGCCGGGCTGAAAGGCTGGCGGCGGCCGTCGAAGCCGTGGAGGCGATGCGGGAAGGACTGTTCAATATTCGGCAGCGTAAAGCCGCCGGGCAACGTGATCGAAAGCATCGGACCGACGAAACTCGCGAAGCGCGCAGCCTCTGGGAGAAGCAAGCAGCCTCTCGGCACGCCCGAATCGAGATCGCCAAGGCCCGACTCGAACTGCTCGGCATGACTGGAGCGGGGCCCGCTTTCGAGCAGGCAAGTCTCGCCTTGAACAGCTACTCACGGCAAGGCGGCCAGAATCGCGAACTGTTCGCGGCAGCGGAAGCGGCGATCCATGATTTGACTAGCGCGCTGGCATCGGAACTCAATGTTCTTCCGCCGCAACACTTTAGGCTCATCAACAGCGTGTAGGGCTTGTTTACTACCCCTTCGATGAAGCGGCGTCAGCGATCAGCACCGCTACGACGGTGATTACGATACCAACATCCGCTCATGCCGCGACCCGGACGGTCCCGCGGCCGTGGACCGGTTCCAGTGACCGGGCCTGCGGGCGCATCGTGGTGCATGAGTACTTCAGCGGACATCGACGTCGCCTTGGCCGGTGACGACCTCGTGTTGCGGCTGGCCTCAGCGGCCTACCTCGCCCGGTTCTCCGGAACCTCCCGCGTCCACTGCACCTCGGACCTGCGCCTGCACTTCGCCTGGTGTATCGAGCACCAAGCCCACCCGCTCGCGATGAACCGCCCCGAGATCGAACGCTATGTCGGCTGGATGCGTGAGGTCCGCCGGTTCAAGCCCGCCACCGTCGCCCGACGCATGGCTGTAGTCGCACCAATTCACAGATTCCCCAAACCCTTTGGTAGAGTTCACGATAAACACGATCTACCCCCTCCACGTGTCACCCGTACGACCCGATTCGGGCAAGAATCCCCCCTCGCGCACGAATCGGTGTCATGGATGGCAGATCCCCGTGTTGTGTGTGCGAGCCGCCCTCGCGCGGGAAGTACACCGGTGACATGGTGGGAGTTCGAACCGGTGGCGAAGTCGGCGAAGCGGGACGAGCGGGCTACCGCGAGGACTGTGACCATTACCTTGGCCCAGTCGATGTCGGCGATCGTGGCGTGCGCGATGTCCAGGCAAAGGCATTCGGCGAGGTATCCGCCGCTGGTGTCCATAGGAATGGGCCGCAATCCCACCGCGTCGAGGTACCGGATCGTATCGGCGTCGGCCTCGGCCATGCCGCCGCCGGACATCGAACCCCAGTCGGCACACAGCGCCGGTTCGCCTCGGCGGCGGCGGTCGTGCGCGAGCGCTTGGCGGGTAGCGTTGGCGGCGGCGTAGGCGATTGTGGGAAGCCGCCGAGCAGGCCGCTGATCGAGGACCACAGCACGAAGTGATCGAGCGGGACGCCCATCTCGCGCACCGCGCGAGATGGGTCTCGTTCCGGGTCGTCTCCACTGGAATTCGGCATTCCCGGGTGCTCAACTGTCCGAGCATCGCTCGCGCCTGGTCGTAGCTGCTGTTGGCGGTGAGGAGCAGTTCGACGGCGTTGCGGGACTACGCGGCCAGGATGCACCGGATCATCGGCGATGCCCATGTCCCGATCCTGCTCCACGGAATCGACGAGAGCCGTTGGGCCGCAATGGATTACGAGAGAGCCAATGGGAACCGGGCTCGTATCGGCCTCGAGGACACCTCGTACCTATGTGGCGGTGAGCTCGCCCGCGGCCACGCCGATCTTGTCGAAAGTGTCGTGACCGCAGAGAAATCGGAGGACCGGAAATCCCCGTGACGCGCCGATGACTCTGTGTTTCGCCCGTCGTGGTCGGGCGGGAGCGTGCCGATAGTGTGGTCTTCCGTGGAGTTCATCGACTCGATCAAGGATCCGCGGATCGTGGTCGCGCGGTCGCTGGCGACTCGTGCCGGTCGGGTCGCCGAGGGGCGTTGCCTCATCGAGGGACTCGGGTTGATCCGGCAGGTCCGGGCGGCGGGGGCGCGGGTGGATTACGTGCTGTGTTCGGCGAGCGCGCGGGACCCGGAATCGAATACGGAACTCGAACTCGCCGGGGTGACAGTCCATCTCGTGCGGGATGGCCTGCTGCGGAAAGTCGTCGGCGGCGCCAAGCCGGTCGACTGGGTGGCTGTGGCGCACCTGCCCGACGAGGTAACCACCGATGCGCCCTACGGCGATTTCGCGGTCGTCTGCGAGCGGGTCGGTGATCCGGGGAATCTGGGGACGATCGTGCGTACCGCTCGGGCGCTGGGTGTGCGGGATGTGGTGCTGACCGACACGGAAACCGATCTGTCGTCGCGGCGAGTGCTGGGCGCGGCCCGCGGGGCGGTCCTCGCGTGCCGGGTGCGTCGCTTCGACGACCCCCACAGCGCGCTGAACGCCTTGCGGGAGGCCGGTTTTCAGGTCGTGGTGACCAGTCCGCGCGGTGCGCACCTGCAGGCCATGGCGCCGATTCGCGGCCCGAGGGTGGCCCTGGTCGTGGGCAACGAGACCGACGGGGTCAGCGCGGAGACCCAGGCGCAGGCCGATCTCGTGGTGCAGATTCCGATGGCCGGCGCCGTGGAATCGCTCAATGTCGGAGTGGCGACCGGTATCGGTATTTACGAACTGCGGATGAGGATGATCATGAGCATGCTGACCGATCGGATCCGGGATACCCTCGGCCGCAACGTGGGCGCTGCCGCCGGTCTCGTCCGTGAGGCATTCGACGCGCATCTGCGTCAGGCGGGGGATCTGACCAGCGACCAGGCGGTGCTGCTGATGATCCTGGCCTGCGAGAACAGTGCGTCGTTCGCGCAATTGCGCCGCGATATCGGGGTCGGCGGCGCCGAACTGGAGGAGCTGCTGATCCCGGTTCGCGCGCGTGGTCTGCTCGCGGTGGACGGGGACACGATCACGATCACGGCCGAAGGCGAACGTGCCCTCGCCGCGCTGTGGGCGATTCAGGAGCGCGTCGAGGACGGACTGTACGCCGGTTTCACGGTCGCCGAACGCGAACAGCTCCGCGACCTGCTACATCGCGTGCAACACAACGCGATTCAGGTCGCTCGATCGGTCGACGAGTGAGCGGGGTCAGGTCAGAGGGACTGGCACGGTGTCGGTGTCGGGAAGGCGCGGGCGGTCAGGGCGGTGGCCAGGTGGGCGTAGCGGTCGGCGAGTTCGTGGGTGCTGAGGGGGCGGTCGTGGCGGAGCCACCAGGTGATCGTGTCGGTGAGCATGCCGCCGAGCAGGGTGGCCACCAGGTCGTCGCTCGGAGGTGATGCGCGTAGGTGGGTGCCGGTCATGTCGGTGAGGGTTGTGCGGATTCGTTCGGCGAACCAGGGGCTGCCCTTGGCTTCGAGCAGCGCGCGGTACAGGCGAGCGTAGTCGCCGACATGGTCGAAGAATCGCCGGAGTCGCACCACGGGATCCAGCCCTTGGTCGAGGCCCTCGGTGAGCGCCGCCGCGGCCTCGTCGAAGATCTGCTCCACGAGTTCGTACTTGTCGCGGTAGTGCCGGTAGAACGCGGCCCGGCTGACCATCGCGTGTTCGCAGATCCTACCGACGGTCACACGGTCGAATCCCCGCTGTTCCACCAGCTCGACCAAGGCCTCGCGCAGGAGTACGCGCGTGCGGCGCACGCGCAGGTTCTCATGTGGCACAGACACTTTCGACTCCTTGTCTCCACCGAGACAGAACACCGATCTTGTCACTGGCCCGCCGACTCACCGGCCCTGACGATATGTGGCACGACCCCGACATCACAGCGTGCCACGAAACGAGGACCTGCCACATGGTCACCCCGACAACGCCATCCGAGAACACCACCGCGACCGCGACGATGCGAGCGGTGGAGTACGACCGCTACGGCGGGCCGGAGGTGCTCCGAATCCGGCGGGTCCCGGTGCCGGCGCCCGGTTCGCGTCAGGTGCTGGTGCGCGTGCACGCCGCCTCGGTCAATCCCGCCGACATCAAAATCCGTGCCGGGAATCTGAAGCCGCTGTCCCGCTGGCGCTTTCCCAAACGCACCGGACTGGACTTCGCCGGTGAGGTGACCGCCCTCGGTGGCGAGGTCACCGATATCCTTGTGGGACAGCGGGTCTGGGGGTTCGTGTCCGATCCCACCGGACGCGTCGGCAGCCTCGCGGACTACCTGGCCGTCGACGCCGACATCGTGTCCCCGGTCCCCGCCGGTCTCACCCTCACCGACGCGGCGGCCCTCCCCAGCGTCGGCGTCGCGGCCCTGTGCGCCCTGCGCGACCGACTGCGCGTGCGTCCCGGGCATCGGGTCCTCATCGTCGGGGCCAGCGGCGGCGTCGGCAGTACCGCCACGCAACTCGCCACCGCGATGGGTGCCCGGGTCACGGCGGTGGCCAGCACCGCCAACCACGACCTGTGCCGCGCCCTGGGCGCCACGGCGACCGTCGACTATTCCGATCCGGCCCCGCTGCGCGGCCCCTTCGACAGCGTTCTCGACTGCCACGGCACCCGGCTGGGCGTCTATCGCCGCCTGCTGGTCAGCCACGGCCGGATGCTGTCCCTGGTCCCCACCGCCCTCGGGGCCGCCGCGGTGTCGCTGTTCACTCCGGGCCCGCGGATCCGGCTGATGGCGGCCCGCCCTCGCCGCGCCGACCTGGCCGCACTCGCCGGATACATCGACACCGGCGCACTACGCCCTGTCGTCGCCGCTACCTATCCGCTCGACGACATCCGCACCGCACATCGGGACCTGCACACCGGGCACGCCCGCGGGAAGACCGTCATCGTTCTGCACCCCGCCGGACACTCTGAAGGGTGACCACGCCGAGGTCCAACCGTCATGGGTCCCGGGCTGTCCGCCGGTTCGCACGGCCGTGGCCGCCCCTTTCTCGATGTCGATCACCTCGGAGGCCGCGGCGATCACGGGCGATCCGGGCCGTGGGGCGCGCGGCGCGGCAGCAACAGCACAGCCAGTCCGGCACCCACGGCGGCGATCGCCGTGCACAGCCACAGCATGGTCGCGAGGCTGTCGACGAACGCGGCGGTCACCGCGTGCGACAGCGGCGCGGAGTTCAAACGATGCGCGATCGAAAGTCCTTGTGCGGCATTGCTTTCCACCGCCGCCGCGACCTCGGCGGGAAGTCCGGTGGTGTCGACGCCGCCGCGATAGGCGGCATTGAGGACGGTGCCCAGCAAGGCGATGCCGACCGTGCCGCCGATCTGCCGCATCGCCTGGATCAACGACGACCCGGCGCCCGCGCGATCGGGATCGAGCTCACCCAGCGCCGCGTTCATCGCCGCCGGCATCGCGAAACCCGCACCCGCACCGGCCAATGCGAACCAGACCGCGACGAAGGCGTAGCCCGAATCGACCCCGGTCATCGTGCCCAACGCCAGTCCGGCGGCCGTGATCGCGAATCCCACCGCGACGGTGACCCGGGTCCCGGCCGCGGTGTCCAGCGGGGTGGCGCATTTCGAGCCGAGCACCATTCCGGCGATGAACGGCAGCAGTTTCAGCCCGGTCGCCAGCGCGTCCGATCCCTGCACGGCCTGGAAGAACTGCGGCATGGTGAACAGCAGCCCGAACATCGCGAACATGGTCACGGTGATCAGCACCGTGCCCCATACGAACGACGTGGATCGCAGCAATCGCGCGTCCACCAACGGGGTCGGGGCGCCCAGCCGATTCAGCCGCCGCTCGAACAGCGCGAACAGGATCAGCAGTACCGCCGCCGCCGCGAGACAGACCAGCGCCCAGCCCTCGCCCCAGCCCCGTTCGCCCGCGCGGGTCACGCCGTAGACCAGGCTGGTCAACGCCGCCGAGGACAACACGATGCCGACATAGTCGATCGACGGCGGCACGGCGCTGCGCGATTCGGGGATCAGCGCGAGGACCGCGCCCACGGCGAGCACCGCGACGGGCACGTTGATCCAGAAGATCGACGCCCAGGAGAAGTGATCGAGCAGCAGCCCACCCACGATCGGGCCGAGCGGCAACCCGATGCTGTTGGCCACGACGAAGAAGTTGATGGCCCGCTTGCGTTCGGCCTCGCCGGGGAACAGCACCGCGATCAGCGACATGACCACCGGAACCAGCAGCGCCGCACCGACTCCCAGGAAGGCCCGCGCCGCGATCAGTCGATCGGCCGAACCGGCCAGCGCGCACAGCACCGATCCCGCGCCGAACAGGGTCAGCGCCGCCGCGAGAATCTTCTTGCGGCCGAAGCGATCTCCGAGAAGACCCGCGGGCAGCAACAGCGCCGCCAGCACCAGGTTGTAGGAGTTGGCCACCCATTGCAGCTGCTCGGTGGAGGCGCGTAGGTCGACCGCCAATTTCGGCAGGGCCACGTTCAGAACCGTGGTGTCGAGCCCGACGACCAGCACCGCCAGGCACAACGCCGTGAGGACACCGAAACGGCGGGCCGCGGGCAGGCCCACCGGGGTGGAACCGAGAGTTCGGTCGTTCATCGTCATGAGGCCAGACACTATTACTAATATCTGATAGTTTCAATACTTCAGATATCCGCTGTTATATGCTGTGCCGCATGGCAACATCGGGGCAGCCGGACACGGAGGAGCAACGCGAGTTCGTCGAACGCCTCGCCGGGGCGATGACCTCGACCGGTGTTCCGCCGATGGCCGCTCGCGTCCTGGCTCGCGTGCTGATCAGCGACGCGGGCGTCATGACATCGGCCGAACTGGCGGCCGCCCTCGAGGTGAGTCAGCCCTCGATCTCCAGCGCGGTCCGCTTCCTGACCCAGACCGGATTCCTCACCCGCGAACGCGTCCCCGGCACCCGCAAGGAGCGCTACCGCGTCCGCGGCAACGTCTGGGAAACCATCCTCACCCTGCGCAACGATTTCCTCGCGGCGTGGCAGAGCCAATTGGCAAGCGGCGCAGACCTGTTCGGCGAGGACACCGCGACCGGCCGCCGCTTGGCCGAGGCCGCGGACTTCTTCGCCTTCGCCCAACAGGACATCCACGACCTGATCCAGCGCTGGCGCGACCGCCAACGGCGGATGTACGGCGCGACCGACTGAGCCCGGGCCATCAGTGCCCGCGCTCGGGGTTGCCTCGCCGGTCCGCCCGCGTGTGGTCAGCCCGTGATGGGCGCGGCGACGGCCTCGGCGTAGCCGCGATCGGCGGCCCGCCGCAGCTCGGCGGCCAGATGCTGGGTGTCCTCCAGGGTGTAGATCGAGGTGACCCGGCCCCAGCGCAGGTCCAACACCTGGATCATGGAGTTCGCGTACGGCTCACCGGCGAGCGTGCTGGCGATATCGACGACGGTGACGACTCTGGTCTTCCACGGCCAGCCCTTGACGAGCACGTCGCGAACCTCGAACCGGCCATCCCGGAACAGCCGCCCCATCCGCTCGAAACCCTTGGTGATCAGCTCCGTGCCGCGTCGGCGGCCGCCGAGCGCGTGGTCGCCGGCGAACTCGTACACCGCGTCGCCGGTCATCCGCGCGACCCCGGCGGTGAGATCGCCGTCGCTCATCCGCGCGAAGGCCTTCTGTATCTGCCGAGCGACGAAATACCGGTACACAGCCCACCTCACCAGCACGAGTACTTTCATTGAACTTACACCGCGACGAGCGTAACCCGGCGTAGTTCAATGACTCAACCCTCTAGACTCGGGTCATGCGTTTGACCAGTTTCGCCGAGATGCACTGCTCCATCGGCCGGTCCCTGGAACAGATCGGGCACTGGTGGAGCCCGCTCATCCTCCGAGACCTCTACCTGGGCCTGCATCGCTTCGACGACATCGCCGAGAACCTCGGCATCTCCCGCAATCTGCTCACCCGCCGCCTCGACGAACTCACCCGAGACGGCATCATCGAACGCCGCACCTATCACGAGCGCCCCCCGCGGCACGAGTACCACCTCACCGAAGCCGGACAGGAACTCCTCCCCGTGCTCATGGCCCTGATGGCCTGGGGCGACAAATGGGCCACTCCGCCCGGAGGTCCCCCCGTCGAACTCGTCCACGACGACTGCGGGCAGAAATTCACTCCCCAGGTCAGCTGCTCCTCCTGCGGTCAGCCCCTCGCCGCGCCGCGGGTCACCGCCCTGCCCGGACCCGGCGCGGCCCCGGGACCGGGCACCCGGGTGCTCGCCCGGGATGGCGACACTCTCGCCGCCACCGTGGAATCCGCCCACGTCTGAGGTTCCGCACAGAGATCAGTGTTCGTGGACGATCACTCCGCGAAGGTTCTTTCCGGCGAGCAGATCGTCGTAGCCTTCGTTGACCTGTTCGAGGGTGTAGGTATTCGTGACCAGTTCGTTCAGTTTCAGCTGACCGCGCTGATACATACCCAGCAATCGGGGGATATCGGTCATCGGATTGCAATCACCGAAGTTGGTGCCCTTGATCGTCTTCTTCCACAGCGTCATGATCGCGCTCGGGACGTGGAGATTGCTCTCATCCAACTTGTTGAGCCCGACAATGACGATCGTCGAGCCTTTCCCGGCGGCGGCGAATGCCTCGTTGATCAACTCCTCGGTCACGATTCCCGCGGTGAGGAGGACCTGGTTCGCACCGTTACCATTGGTGTCGGCGCGCGCGAATTCCGCGGCTTCGGCCATCGTGGCGAACGCGTCGGTGGCGCCGAATTCCAGTGCCGCCGCCCGTTTGTTGGGCAGCGGATCCACCGCGATCAGATTCTTCGCACCCGCAATCCGCGCACCCTGCACCGAGTTGATACCGATCCCGCCGATTCCCGCGACGATCACGGTGTCGCCCGGCCTCACCTGCGCCGCATTGACCGCCGCACCCCAGCCGGTGGGCACCCCGCACCCCACCAGCACCGCCTTGTCCAGCGGCAGGCTGTCGTCGATCTTGACCACCGAGGCTTCCGAAATGGTGCCGTACTGGCTGAAAGTTCCCAGCATGCACATGGTCCCGTAGTCGCCGCGCGCGCCGGTCATCGGGAAACGCCCGTCGGGCAGATACCCCTCGAGGATGGTGGCTCCCATATCGCACAGCGGCTGCTGTCCGGTCGAGCACCAATGGCATGTACCGCAACTCGGAATGAAGGAACAGACGACGTGGTCACCGGGCGCGACGCGGGTGACGCCGGGCCCGACCTCCTCGATCACACCCGCGCCCTCGTGGCCCAGCACCATCGGCAACCGCGCGGTGAGATCGCCGTGGGAGATATGAACATCCGAATGACACAGTCCGGCGAACAGATATTTGATCAATACCTGCCCCGGCCCGGGCGCGATCAGGTCCAGTTCTTCGATTTCGATGGGTTTGCCGGCTTCGACGACCACCGCTGCCTTGGTTTTCACGATAATTCTCCTCGGGAGTTCGCTGACGACAGCGGTCAGAGCTTGACGAAGACCGACTTCTCTTCGGTGTAGGCCTGGTACCAGTTCGCACCGAATTCCCGCCCGAGACCGGATTCCTTGTAGCCGCCGAACGGCATCGTCGGGTCGAGCTCGAGGAAGGTGTTGATCCAGACGGTGCCGGCCTTGATCCGGCGGGCAACCTGATGCGCGCGGCTGACATCGCGAGTCCAGACCGCGGCGGCCAGTCCGTAGGTGGTGTCGTTGCCCTGCAATATCGCGTCGTATTCGTCGGTGAACGGGATGACCGACACCACGGGACCGAAGATTTCCTCCTGGGCGATGCGCATCGAGTTCTCGACGCCGTCGAAGATGGTCGGCTGTACGAAGTAGCCCTTGCCGTCGATGGTCGATCCGCCGCTGGCGGCGATCGCGCCCTCGGATTTTCCGATGTCCAGATATCCCTTGACGCGCTCGAACTGCTCGGCCGACGCCAGGGGACCCATCGTGGTTTCGGGGTCGAAGGGATCGCCGACCTTGATATTCGCAGCGACCGCGCTCAGGTTCTCCACGAACTCGTCCTTGATATCGCGCTGGACGAACAGCCGGGTGCCGGCGACGCAGACCTGTCCGCTGATGGTGGAGAAACCGGCCAGCGAATTCGCCAGTGCCCCTTCCATATCCGCGTCCGGGAACACGATGTTCGGGGATTTGCCGCCGAGTTCGAGGGTGACCCGCTTCAGGTTTCCGGCCGACGCGTGCAGGATTCGGCGGCCGGTTTCCACCGAGCCGGTGAAGGTGATCTTGTCGATGCCCGGATGTTCGGAGATCGACGACCCGGCCCCGGGCCCGAAACCGGTCAGGATATTGAGGACTCCGGGCGGGAGTCCGGCCTCCATACCCAGCTCACCCAGCCGCAGGGCGGTCAACGGCGTCTGCTCGGCGGGTTTGAGGATCATCGTGTTCCCCGCGGCGAGCACCGGGGCGATCTTCCAGACATTGGCGCAGATCGGGGCGTTCCACGGCGTGATCGCGCCGACGACGCCGATGGGTTCGCGCAGCACGTAGTTGAAGTTCGTCGGCGCCGACGGCGCGGTCTGGCCGAAGATCTGCTGTGCCGCGCCGGCGAAGTAGAACATGCTCTCCACCGCAACGCCGATGAACGCCTTCGCGGTCGCGATGGTCATCCCGTTGTCGAGGGTCTCGAGTTCGGCCAGTTCGGCGGTGTGCTCCTCGATCAAGGCGGCGAACTTCCGCAAGATGCGGGCGCGCTGACCTGGACCCAGCTCGGACCACGGCCCCTCGAACGCCCTGCGCGCCGAGGCCACCGCCGCGTCGACATCGGGCTTGTCCGCCTCCGCGACCAGTGCCAGCACCTGCTCGGTGGCCGGATTCACCGTCGCGAAGGTCTTACCCGACTTCGCCGGCACCCACTCGTTGCCGATCAACAGCGCCGGGCGGTGATCGTCGAGCCAGCGGGCCACCTTCGGGCTGCGGGCCTGACCGGTAACCGGGGTGGTCGTTGCAGTCATCTTCTTCCTCACTGAAAAAGGGCGGACAGTGCGCCATCGAGCACGACAGCCGACCGAGGCTGGGCCGGTCTCATGAGCTGCCGTGTACTGTATTTAGTATACTATCTGTCGTTATCCTGCGGCCGGTTTCGGCAGATTTCGCACCAGCGTCCCGGCCCTGGTCTCAGGCGCCGACCTCGACGGCCGCTCTCCGATGTAGCTGATATACCGTTCCCTGGGGCCTTCGGCTTCCGTTCCAGGTTCACCGCCGGCGAGGGAGCACGAGGGCATGTCCACCAGCAACCGCACCGCGCGCCACGTCGTCCTGCCCGACAGTTTGAAGCAGATCGCACTCGCCGAGATCCGCCGCCGGATCTTCGCCCGCGAGCTCGCACCCGGTGCCCGGATCGATCAGGAACCGCTCGCCGACGAAATCGGCATGAGCAAGATCCCGGTGCGCGAAGCGTTGTCGGCCCTGGCGGCAGAGGGTCTGGTGGAGATGGTTCCGCGCCGCGGCGCCTTCGTCGTCCCACTGTCGAAAGCCGACATCGAGGACCACTATTGGATGCTCGCCCACCTTTCCGGGCGGGCCGCCGAACGCGCCGCCGAGAACCTGTCCGAGGAATCACTCGCCGAACTCGAGCGACTGATCGAGCAGATGGAAGCCACCACCGACGAACAGGAACGAGCCCGGGCGAACTTCACCTTTCACAGCCTGATCAACCACGCGGCCGAATCGCCACGGATCCTGGCCGTACTCCGCACGCTCGGCAGCCCGATCCCCCTCGAGTTCTACGAATCGAATACCGAGATGGCGGCCGAAGCCGACGCCGAGCATCGCAACCTCCTCGAAGCCCTGCGCTCGCGGTCGGGCCCGCGGGCCCGTGCGGCAATGGAAGACCACTTCCTCCGGGGGAGCCCAGAAGGCGATCGAAATCCTCGACGCCCAGGGTTTCTGGGAGAAGTAGCGACCGCGCGGTGGCCGCGGTTCCACTGCCTCGGTGACCGGTCTCGACGCCGGATACGCGGACGCGGTCGAATCGGTGCGGTGGCGTCCACCTCCATCCCGGTGACGCGGCTCACAGTTTTCGTATACTGTATCTAAAATCCGACACGATAACAAGCCGTTGACATGCTGGTTTGATAAATCGTATACAGTATCTGCCAGATCGGATCGCGCCGAAGGAGACCCCAGCATGACAATTCAGGCAGTCCTCGAACTCACCGCCAAGACCGACAAGGCCGAGGAATTCCGCGAGTGGCTCGTGCGAATCCTCCCGGACACCCGGGGATACAAGGGAAACGTCAGTGTCGAGTTCGTCCGTAATCAAGACGACCCCGCCGATGTCGTCATCCTGGAAAAGTGGGACACCCGTACCGATTACGAGGCATACCTCGCATGGCGCACCGAGACGGGCATCCTCGACGAACTCGGCGAGTTCATCGAAGGGGAGCTGAAGGTCCGCTACTTCGATCCGATGGGCGTCTGACCCAGATCAGATCGGACAACGGCTCAGCGTCGGGTTGTCCTCGACGCTGAACCGCCTCCGAGCCGGACACCCCGTCACTGGCGGTGCGACCCAGAGGCGCGCGCGATGGTGAAGATCCAAGTCAATGCGGAATCAGTGCGTTCTGTGTTCATCGAGATGTACTTCAAGGACACAAGATGCCGTTCGCGACCGGGGTCTTCTAGTACCGCGACCGAACAATGTGCTTGGTGAGCACGCCACTGCCTGACCGGACGGCACTGGGAGACCAATCAGTTGATGGAGAATTGCCGGATCGAACCCGACATGGTCCGCATACAGGTCCGCCGAGCCGACAAGCTGACAGAAATATGAGGCCCGCGGTCAGCGGACGGCGCTTCGGTCGTCCGGGTGGTCGACTGCGGCGTCCGCCGATGCCGACCTGGTCTGCCGCAGGAGCGGTACGCCGACGACCGCGCCGACAGCGGCGGCGATCGCGCCGAGAACGAAGGCGAGGTGGTAGCCGGCCGTGGTTGCCGATACCGGGGTGGTGCCGGGAGTGCGCAAGATCGCGTTCGTCCGTGCGGCCGCGACGGCCGCGAGGACGGCCAAGCCGAACGAACCGCCGATCTGTCGTGCGGAGTTCAACAGGCCGGAGGCCAGGCCGGCCTCGTCCTTCGGGGCTCCCGCGGTCGCCGCGATGGTGCCCGCGACGAAACCGATGCCGATGCCGAGGGCGGTGACCAGGGTCGCGGGCAGGACGTGCAGGGCGTAGTTACCCGAGACCGGCATCAGCGCGAACATCCCCATCCCTGCGGCGGTCGAGACCATGCCCGCGATGAGAACGACCGCACTGCCGAAGCGGTTCGACAGCACGCCCGCCACCCGCGAGAACACGGCGATGGCCACGGCCATCGGCACGAATGCCAGCCCCGCTTCGATCGGGCCGTACCCCAGGACCTGTTGCAGATACAGGGTGACGAAATACCACATCGCGAGCATGGCGAAGCCGAGCAGAAAGATGACGACGTTCGCCAGCGTCAGCTGCCGGTTGGCGAACACCCGCAGCGGCACCACCGGACTCGTGTCGACACGATGCTCTATGACCACGAACGCAGCCAGCAACGCGATCCCGACCCCCAGTGGCACCAGTGAAGCTGGGGAGGCCCAGCCATGGTCGGGCGTCGTGACGATCGCGTAGACGACCGCGACGAGACCTGCCGTCACGGCGGTCGCGCCGAGCACGTCGAGCCGGCGCTCACCCGTGGCCTCCCGTCCGAGGTGAATCTTCGGCAGTACGCGAGGCGCCGCCAACACAGCGACCACTCCGATAGGTACGTTGATGAAGAACACCCAGCGCCAGTCGAGGAGCTGGGTGAATACTCCGCCGAGGAACATGCCCGCGGCGCCGCCCACTCCCCCGACCGAGCCCCAGATGCCGAAGGCGCGAGTCCGCTCCCGGTCCTCGGTGAAGGTATTCGTCAGAATCGATAGCGTGGCCGGCGCCAGGACGGCCGCGCCCAGGCCTTGGACGCCGCGCGCGCAGGTCAACATGAGGGCATCGGTGGCCGATCCGCAGATGAGCGACGACCCGGCGAATATGGCGAATCCCCAGGCGAATACGGCCCGCTGCGGCAACAGATCGGTGAGCCTTCCCCCCAGGAGCAAAAATCCCGCGAAGAGGACGGTATACGCATTCACGACCCATTGCAGTCCTGCGATCGAGAACCCCAGGTCGTTCTTTACGGATGGCAGAGCGACATTCACCACCGAGACATCCAGAACCACCATGAACTGGCCCAGACAGCACAGGAGGAGAATCAATACCTTTTGGCGCTTGTTGATCTCGGGCTTCATAAGGCGACGGTATTCCCTAGAGCGCGGTCTAGGTCAAACCCGTATATTGGCAGAATGATCGACGGGGTGACCATCGGGGAGGCGGCGCGCATCACCGGCGTCGGCATTCACGCGCTGCGCTTCTACGAGCGCGAAGGACTGCTCGCCGGGCCGATCGGACGGAGTCGTTCCGGGCAGCGCCGCTACTCGGACCGCGACCTCGAATGGATCGTGATCTGCACGAAACTCCGCGCCACCGGCATGCCCCTCGGACGCATCCGGCGCTACGCGGAACTGGTCCGCGAGGGTCCCGGCAACGAAGCCGAACGGCTGGAACTTCTGCAAGAGCACCAGGCCGCCGTCCGCCGCCAGATGGGCGAACTTCGCGAGAACCTCAGCCTGATCGACTACAAGGTCCAGGTCTACCGGGATCGCTTGGCCGACGGGCAGGCGACTGCCCTCTGGTCCGCTTCGGGATAAGCACGGTGCCGATTCACCACGGTCGAGCTCGACGGCTGACCGACCTTGGTGGCGCGAGGTGCTGAATACCCCCACCGCACTCGACCAGAAACAGCGTTCTCGGTGCAAGCCGCGGGTCAATGGTCCATATCGTCCATCTTCTTCGCCGCGTCCTTCATCCCCCCACTGAACTGATTCAAAGAACGAACCATATTCGTAGACCCATCGAGCAGATTGTCCCGGGAAGTGATATAGCCCTTCTCACCCTCGGTGAACTTCTTACCGAAATTGTCGTGGCCCCAAGGAAACCCATGGTCGTCCAAAGTGGTCCGCAGCCCGGTGAGCGTGTTCCAGACGCGGCTGGCGATATCGTCCATGCGCCCCGCCGCGGCGCGTAGAGCGTCGGTGTCGACGTGGACTTTGCGGTCGCTCATCGGATTCTCCTTGTCGGGTCAGTATCTGTCGTCGGAGACGACGCCGAGGCCGTCGCCGCTTTCCCAGTCGGTGTCCAGTCGTTGCATCAGGTTGTCGATGTCGCGCTGGATGCGCTCCACGAAGCGTTTGGGGCTGGTCGCCATGGCGACCGGGGCGTCGTTCATCTGCATGACGTAGCGGCCGTCGTCGGTGACGTCGCGCCACAGCATTTTCGTCTCGTGGATGCCGCGCGGGCCGTATTTCGAGCGGCCCTGGACGATGAGGACCGTGCCGGTGAGGTCGGCGCGCCGCTCGAAGAACTTGCGCGAGGCGGTCGCGGGGCGGTCCTCGTCGCCGCCGTCCCGGATGAAGCTGCCGCCGCCGTGGCCGGTGTACTCCTGCGGATCGGTGATCACCGGGATGCTGGGAATCCGGCCCGCCTCGACCGGGGGCAGCGACGAGACCACCGCGGCGGCCAGGCCGCGGGGGTCGCATTCGGTCACCACGAAACCGTCTGTGTGCCAGAAGGTTTTGCCGGGCTTCTGCGCGAAACGGAAGGCCTGCAGGCCGTTTCGGGCGAAGTGCATGTACAGGCGCTTCTTCCCGTTGTCCATATCGTGCTCGTCCCAGCCCCGCAGCCGGATGAAAAGCTCAGGGGCGCACATGACCTCGATCATGCCGTCCCAGGCCGGATCCCATCGTGCCCGCAGTTCCACCCAGGTCTTCTCCTTCAACCGGGCGGACTCGTCGATCGTCATGGGATCGTCGAGGGTGTAGAACAGCGGCGTCGGCAGGTTGCCGTCGCGATACTTCTCGCAGAGCACCTGGAACTCCAGGCCGGTGAATTCCCACGTCTGGTTCACGGCTCGGCCACCGGCCTCACCGTGTAGGTCGGTTCGTCGACGACTCCGTCGAGATTGTTCGCGCTGTCCAGGAACTTGGCTCGCTTGTACTCCTTGCCCGACGTGCCGGCCGCCCCGCCGCCGGCCCCGCCACCCATGGGAGCGCCGCCCATCGGGACGCCGTTGGGATCGGCGTGCGCGCCGGGCACGCCGACGTCGTACGAGCCGTTCGCACCCGCGATGCTGGCCCGCGGGAACAGCCGCGACACGTCCGGACCCGCCGCGGGGTTGTCCAGGCCGAGGCTGTGTTCGACGCCGGAGACGGCCGCCCCGATCCCGCCGAGCGCGCTGTCGATCGCGCCGCCCGCCGCTCCGAGCGCGCTGCCCACGCCGGAGATGCCCTGCTGAACCGCGTTGAGGACCGGCGAGAGCAGACTGTCCAGCCCGGAGCCCAGCCCCGACCCGGCGCCCAGCAGCGATTGCAGCGCGGACAGGCCCGAGGCGCCGCTGGCCAGCAGTCCGGCCAGGCCGGAACCCGAACCGCCGAACGGTGATTGCGGCCCGCCGGAGCTGCCGCCCGGCAGCGAGCCGACGCCGGAACCCGAACCCGAACCGCCGAGCAACTTCACCAGATCATTGCCGAGCGGGGCGCCGGAACCGGTGCTGAGCAGCGAGGCCAGCGTGTGCGCGAGGCCCGAGCCGCTGCCGGAGAGGCCGAGCAGCCTGGCCAGATCCTGCGCGACGCCCGCGCCGGAACCCGAACCGAACAGCGATTCCAGTTCGTCCTCGAGCGCGCTGCCGCTGAGCGAACTGGAGTACGGGCTGTAACCCGAACCCGACGTGGACCCGCTGCCGAGCAGGCTGCCGAGCGTGGACGCCAGGCCGGAGCCGTAACCGCCGCCGCCCCCGCTGATCGGCGAGTACGCGCCGCCCCCGCCGCTGTATCCGCCGGAGTTGTAGCCGTACGCCGACGAGCCGTCGGAGCCGTAGCCCGAGTCCCCGCCGGAGCCCGAACCGAGGCCGTAATCCGCCGGCGACGAGCTGGGTCCGGCCGCACCGCCGTAACCCCCACCGCCGGAGCCGCTCTCACCACCCGAACCGTAGCCGCTCGGCAGTCCCGCGCCGCCCGTGCCGCCGCCGGACTCCCCGCCGCCACCGCCGTAGTCGCCCGCGCCGGAGGAGGCGCCGCCGTAACCGCCACCGCCGTAACCACTTCCGCTGCCGACACCGGATTCACCGCCGCCGCCACCGTATCCGCCGCCGCTGCCACTGCCGAATTGCGAAGCGGCCGCGGAGTATCCGGCCGAATAGCCCGCCGCGTAACCGTCGGAGTAGGAACCCGTGCCGCTGCCCGAACCGGAACCGCTGCCCGACTCACTGCCACTGCCGGACCCCGATCCCGACCCGCTGCCGCTGCCCGAACCCGACCCCGAACCGCTGCCGCTACCCGAACCGGAACCGCTCCCCGAACCCGTTCCCGTACCGCTGCCGGTCCCCGAGCCCGACCCGGATCCACTGCCGCTCGAACTCGAACTGGTGTTGCCGGTGCCGCTGCCCAGCACGGTGATCAACGGCATCGCCTTGACGGTGTTCTGGATACCCGTCACATAGCGGTCCTTGTACCGATCCCGGTACCAGCCGCGCCACTTCTGGAGCGTGCAGTCCGCGTAGCGCACGTGCGGCTCGCCGCGGCCGTGGCGAAAGTCGTCGTAGGTGTAGGCGGGCATGCCGTCGAAGGTCGCCTTCAGGAAGGCCGCCGAGTACAGCAGGGCCGAGGCCAGCTCGTTGACGCTGTCGCCGAAGGCGTGCGCGCCGTTCTCGAAGCGATGCACCGCGGCGACCGCCGCGTCCTTGCCGGTGCCGCTCCACATGTCGTCGGAGATCTGGGACAGCTGGGTGGTCAGCGCCGCGATGTCGGTGCTCAGCTGGGTGGCCATCCACTGGTAGCGGGTGCCCGCGATATGGGTGTTCCAGTCGGCGCCGATGAGGGAGCGGCCGAAGTTGTAGAACCCGTCGAAGCCCCACGAACCGGCGTCGGTGATCGAGACCGTGATGTGGCTGTCGGCGTTCAGCGGCACCGTCGGCGCGTTCGGCATGTCGTCGGAGGTGCTCGGCGAGAACGAGGAGGGCGGATTGCGGGTGCCCGGATCCTTGGTCAGGCCCGCGTTCGGGATGGCGGCGAGGTCGTCGACGGAGTGGTTCTCGGCGGTCCGATAGGCCTTCAGCGCGCCGATGAAGGTCTTCTCCATGTTGTCCAGGATCTTCTGGAAGCCGTCGAGGCCGTTCCAGATGTCCTGGCCCTTCTGGTTGAACTCCTGGGTGAGTTCGGTGCCGCCCATCTCGTTCGAGACGGGCGGGATGCTGTTGAGGTGGTTGTCGGTGATGAACTTCTTGTAGAAGTCCAGCTGCTTGATCAACTCCTGAACGGCCTTGGCGCTGTTGAGGAATACCTGGTCGACCGCGGTGACCTGTTTGTTGAGCGTCAGTCCGCCGTTACCTGCCTGGGTGTTCAGGTTGGACCAGTCGGTCTGGTCCTGGCCCGAGGTGTCGTTCGGGCCGCCGGTGGTCGTACCTGCCACTTGCTTGCTCTCCTGATCGGGTCTGATGGGTCGAGTCCGCGCACCGAATCGCGTGCGTCAGACTCCGGGTGGGTCACCCTCGCGAATCATGGTTTCGGTCGTCGGGGCCGGTTTGTCTCGTGACCGCGCCTGAGCGCCACCGTCCTCGCCCATGGTGAACATGACGTCGACATCGGCCAGCGGCACCTCGACCGCCGCTTCCTCGCCTTCCGCGGGCTTCAGCACAATGGCCTTGGGCGGCTTGCGGTTTCGGCGAGCCGGGTCCTTGCGATCCTTACGGCTCCCGCGATCCGATGCGTCCGGCGGCCGCCCGCCCGCCGAGGCCGGAGCTCCGGGCCCGCCACCGCCCCCGAATGGGGAGCCGCCTTGGCCCGCGTGGTCCTGACCCGCGCGATCCCGATTCGCGGGGCCTTGGCCCGGGTGATCTTGCCCCGCGTGATCTTGGCCTGCATGATCCTGGCCTGCTTGGTCCCGACCTCCATGGTCCTGGCCCGCGTGATCCTGATTCGCGGGATCCTGGCCCGCGTGATCTTGGCCCGCGTGGCCCCGACCCGCATGGTCCTGGCCCGCGTGATCCTGGCCTGCCTGATCCCGACCCGCGAGATCCTGGCCCACAGGGCGGTGCTCGTCCTGACTGCCGGGCTGTCCGCCGCCGCCCTGGCCGGTGTGGCCGTTCGCGCCGCCGTCGCCCGCGCCCAGCGTGCCATCGCCACCGGTGCCGTCGCCGCCAGCTCCCCCGAAACCATTGCCCGACAACGCATCCGCAGACCCGCCCGGCGCGGTCGCGGCCATCGATTTGTGCGCCTCGGGCCCGTACTCGTCGCCGGACCGCGCGGTGGCCGGATCGCCGAGAGCGGAACCACCCGAGCCAGAACCGGCACCGGCCGAATCACGCTGCGCCCCGGACGAATCCGATCCCGCGCCGACATCGTTCCCGACAGTCGCCGAATCAGCCTGCCCCAGGGCCGAATTCGGATCCATTGCCCCCGGGAGAGCCTCCAGCCCGTTGGGCACCCCCAGCGCACTCAACAACGCGGAAAGCCCCGGCAATACCGACGACAGCGCCGACCCGAGCGATCCGGACAGCCCGTCCCCAGCCCGACCACCCAACTGGGACAACAGATCCGCCAGCTCGGGCTGCCCAGCCAGCGAGGCGAGCCCCGACAGCGCTCCCGACGACAGTCCCGCCAAACCCGCCAGCGCCTCCGGCGAGAGCCCGGCGAGCCCCGCCAACGCCTCCGGAGACAGTCCACTCAACCCCGACAACGCCTCCGGCGAGACCCCACTCAGCCCCGCCAACGCCTCGGGGGACAGCCCACTCAACCCTGCCAGCGCCTCCGGCGACACCCCACCCAACCCCGACAACGCCGCCAGTTGCGCGGGCGACAACCCCGACAATCCCGCGAGCGCGGCCGGGGACAGCCCCGCCAGCTGCGACAACCCCGCCTGCTGCGCGGCCGACAACCCCGACAACGCGGACGACAGCGCCGAGGACAACCCGGGCAGCCGCGGATCCAGATGCGCCAGCCCCCGCAACCCCGCCATCTCCCGCGCGAGCAGCTCCGGCGGAACGCTCGGCGGATGACCGTAGAACCCGCCGCCCCACTCCGGCGACCACGGCGGATTCCACTGGAAATTCGGCATATTCGGCGGCGGCGGGAAATCGGGCGGCGGCGGCATGCCGGGCATGTTCTGCTCGATCAGCTCCGCCGGGATGAACTGCGTTTCCGACGGCGCCATCGGCGGCAGGAAGCCCAGCGGCGGCACCCCGTCGCCCGCGGGCAGCTGGCGCGAGCGGAAGATGCTCGTCAGATCGCTGCCCTTCACCCACGGGCTCGCGCGGTCCACCGGCTCGGGCTGCGCGCCGTCGGGCTCGTTGACCTGAACCTTGTTGTCCCCGTTCACCTTCCAGGTGGTGCCGTCCGGGCGGCTACCCCGCGAGAGCCCGTCGGTGTCGGTGATGCGGACCGTGCCGTCCGACCGGGTCTCGCGCAGCGAGCCGTCGGGATTGCCGACCGCGATCATGCCGTCGGGCCGCGTCTCGCGGATGATGCCCTGCCGGTCGGTGAATCTCACCCCGCCCCTGCCGGTCTCCGACACCGAATCGCCGTGGAAGACCTTGAATCCGTGGGAGGTGTTCTCCAGGATCGCGCCGTTGGACAGCGCGACCGTGCCGCCCTTGCCCCCGACCCCCGCGTCGGTGACGCTCCCCCGCTCCGCGCCGGGCGGGGTCACCGTGACCTTGCCCTTCGAATCCTTCGAATACGTCGTGCCGTTCGGGTCGGTGACCTTGCTGCCGCCCTTGGCGTCCGAGATCAGCGTGGTGCCGTCGGGCCGGTTCAGCACGACCTCGGACGGGCCGCGCGCGCCGTCGAGCCGCTCGCCCCACCAGGCGCCCTCGGGCGATTTCGGCACCGTGGTCGTCGACCCGTCCGGGAAGGTGGTTTCGCGGCCGCCGAGCGGGGTGCCGCTGTCGCCGATGACGTGGGTGGTGCCATCGGGCTCGGTGACCCGCACCGCACCGTCCGAGCGCAGCGTCTGCACGGTGCCGTCGGGCCCGCTCACCACGACCGGCTTGTCGTGACCCGTCTGCACCACCGTGCCGTCCGGCTTGGACACCGTGACATCGCCGTTGGGCTGTTCGTAGGTGGTGGTGCCGTCGGGCTTGACCGTCGTGACGGTGCCGTCCGGCGTCTCGGTGCGCACGATGCCGCCGGGTTCGACGGTGTGGGCGGTCCAGTCCGGCCGGGTGAACCGGATATTGCGGTCGGCGTCGACGCTGACCGTGTGCCGCGGATCGCCCGGATGGGTGAGGTGGACGACCCGGTTCTTGGTGTCGACCGTGAAGTCCGTTCCGTCCGGCGAGGTGATGTGCACCTGATCGTCGTTCCTTTGCCAGGTGGCCGCGCTGTCGTTCCAGTCCGCCTTGGACCCGGAAGGCTTTCCGCCCGAACCGAATCCGGTCTTCGAGCCGCCCTCGGAGACGAACGACGCCGAGCCGTCGGGGCGCACGGTGACCGTCGAACCGTCGGGGCCGGTCGTCTTGACCGAGCCGTCGGAACCCACCTCGACTTTCACCGGCCGACCGTCCGCGCCGAAGAACCGCACCGACTTCTCCTCGGTGTCGATCGAGAGCCGGTGCGGGTCGTCGAGAGCGCGGCCCACCCGCACGGTGTGCTCGTCGGGCTTGATCAGGTGCAGGGTGCCGTCGGTGGAGCTGATCAGCAGTTCGCCGTCGGCATTGGAGTTCCAGGACCCGCGGTCGGTGCGCACCTGGTGCGAGGTGCCGTCCGGGTGGGTGACGACGGTCGGCCGATCGGGGCCGAACTCCACCCTGTGACCGCCGGGCACGAATCTCGTCGTCTGTCCCGAAGGGGACGCGAATTCCGTTGTGCCGTCGGGCTTCACGGTCGTGGTCGAGCCGTCCGGTCCGCGCGTGATCACCGTGCCGTCGGATCCGACCGTGTGCGTGACGCGGTCCGGGCGGCCGAAGGTCTGCTCGTCGAACCGCCCGGCGCCCTTGCCCGGCCTGCCCGCGGGCGCGCCGAGCGGATTGCCGTCGGCGTCGACGAATCGGACCGCCCTCGTCTCCGCGTCGATCCTGATGCCCTGCGCGTCGCCGGGGCGGGTCACCACGACGGTGCCGTCGGAGTCGACGGTGTGGCGGGTGCCGTCGTGCGAGGTCACGGTGAAGCCGCCGCCGTCGTTCTCGGCCCAGCTCTGCCGATCCGTCGGCACCAGGTGCACGGTGCCGTCGGGGGTGGTGACCTCGGTCGGGCGGCCCGGCGCCGCGACGACCTTGGTGCCGTCCGGCTCGTATCGGGTCCGCACGCCGCCGGAGCGGTGGTCGATCACACCGTTCGTTTCGATGGTCGTGACCGCGCCGCTCGCGCGGGGGAACGTCACCGAGCCGTCCGAGTTGTACCGGTGCGCGATGGTCCCGCCGCCACCCTCCATGCGGCCGGGCAGTCCGACGAAGACCACGCCGTCCCGCACCACGACCTCCGTGCCGTCCTCGAGGCGGACGCTCAGAGATCCATCGCGGTCCCGGGTGAAGGTGAAGCCCTCCTCGCCACCGCGCGAACCGCCGACCCGTGCCCCGAGGCCGGGCAGTCCGCCGCCATCGAGAGTGTGTTCGCCGGGCGGACGAGATCCATAGGGGGCGAGGTCGTTTCGGTCCGGGGTGGCGTTGCCGCCGGATCCGGAGCGACCACCGATCGATCCGGTGTCCCCGGAATTGTCGCCGCGCCCTCCGGACCCCGCGACCGGCGCGGTCGAGTCGCCCGGTGAGCCGCTGCGGACGCCGCCGCCGATCGGCGGGGCGGAATTGCCGAGTGAGCCGCGGCCACCGGGCGGATTCCCCGCGCCGACCAGAGGGCTACGATCACCGCCGGTGCCGGACAGTGGCGTCTCGGGCACGCCCCGCGCGGGCGGCGGCGAACCACTTCCGGTCGGTCCACGATGCACCGGCCCACTGTTGGCCGGACCGGAGTCCGAGGACCCCCGCCCGGAACCCGTTGTGGTCGTGAGGTTCTCGCCGAGGTTCCCGCGACCGCCCGTACCCGTTGCTGTCGTCGTGTTCTCACCGACACTCCCGCGACCACCCGAACCCGTTGCGGTCGTGGCGTTCTCACCGACATTCGCGCGACCAGCCGGGGCGGGAGCGGACCCGTCGCCGGGGTTGCGGATCGGCACACGGGTGTCGGTGGACGGGGCGGGCGCGGTGGAACCCTTCGAGGAGGCCGAGACCGACGGTTCCGCGGCGGCGTTGCCCGACGCGCCGCGGGAGGGCGTGGCGGCGGGTCTCGAACCAGAGGCGTCCCCGGCGGCCGAGCCCGCGGACGAGGCGGGCCGGGAGTCGCCCGCGGCCGCCGAATTCGACGCCGCCGCACCGGTTTCGGAGCGGGCACCCGACGAGGAAACCGGGCCCTCGCCGCCGGGCCGAGACCCGGCCTGCGTCAGCGGATTCGAGCTCTCGCCGCCCGGGCGAGATCCGGCCTGCGTCAGCGGATTCGAATTCTCGCCGCCCACACGAGACCCGGCCTGCGTCACGGGACTCGAATTCTCGCCGCCCACACGAGACCCGGCCTGCGTCACGGGACTCGAATTCTCGCCACCCACACGAGACCCGGTCTGGGTCACGGGACTCGAATTGTCGCCGCCGGGACGGGCATTCGCCTGCGTGAGCGGATTCGCGTTCTGATCGATCACCGACGAACGCGCGGGTGGGCGCGCGCTGCCGTCGCCGGTGTTGCCCGTCGACACCGTGGACGTCGAGGAATTGAACGAATCACCGTGCGCTAGGCCGTTGTTCGGATTGCCGCGCCCACCGCCCGCCTGCTGATCGCCGGTGGTCGTGATCGGCGTGGGCCGCCGCGTACCGTCCTCGGAATCGAACGAACGCGAGCCATTGGCGGACGGCGACGCGAAGGAATGCGCCCCCGAATTCGAGCCCGTGAACTCCCCATCGGCGATCACCTTGCCGCCGAACGCATTCGGCGTCTCGCGCCCCCCGAAGCTCGCCGGACCGGTCGCCGGTGACCCGGCGAAGTCGTCGTGCGGCGAGACGAACCCCCCGGCCTTCCCGAACGCCCCACCCCGCCCGGACAACGCCTCGACCTCGAACCCCTTCGTGCCCGGCCCCTCGAATTTGCCTCTGTAGCCCCGGATTCCGCCACCGAGCACACCGCGCGCCGCACCACCGGTCCAGCCATAGGCATTGCCGAACTCACTCCAGTCGCCGGTGATCGCGCCCGCCGTCACCTGGGTCACCGCATTACCGAACACACCGCCCGCACCGCCGATCAGCGCGCCGTTGCCCACCCGGACCCACGGGTTGGCCATACTGTCGCCGAACCACCTCGCGGTCTGCTTGCCCAGATAGTCGCCGAACAGTTTGCCCAGACCCGCGCTGGCCGCGCCGCCCGCCAGCGCCACCCCGAACTCGGTGGCGTCGAAGTTCTTTCGATGCCCGGCCGCCATCTGCCCCAGCTGCACACCGGCATCGATACCCGCGGAGATGAGCATGCCGCCGAGGATCCTGGCCACCCAGCCCTTGGCCAGCTCGGCGAACTTGTCGCCGAAGATGCGCAGCACCGACGCCACGATCCGGTCCTGGATGACCCGGGACAGAAAGCGGACGATCGCCTGCGTCACGCCGATGTCCGCGGCCTCGGCGGCCGCCGCGGTCGGGGGGAACAGCCAGTCGATGGCGATCTCGATGGCCAGCGCGGCCAGCGAGATGATGACCATCAGCTTGGCGGCCTCGACCTGGGTGCCCATATCGAAGGCGGCGTCGCCGATCTGGTCGTAGTAGCCCGCCAGCGACTCCAGCGAACTCTCGCCCTTGATCAGGCCGTCGAACATCTCGCCGATGCTGTCGCTGCCCGCGCCGGCGCTGTAGGCGGCCACCGCCGTCCGCTTGGCCTGTTCGATATCCGGGATCACCGAGCGCAACTCGGCGGCGGCGTCGTGCCAGGCGCGCGCGACCTGCCAGATGGCGGTCTCGTCACCGTCCGGCCATTCCGAGCCCGCGACATAGCCCAGCCAGCGCAGCTCGGGAGGAAGATCGAGTCCCATGACGCGACCCGCGCCTACCGGTCGGCGTCACTGATCATCGAGCGCGGCGGACGGTAGTCCTCGACATCGCTGTAGCGCGCGGACTGCGCGTCCTCGTCGCGGCGCTCCGGGGCTCCGGGCGGCGCGAGCGACGCGGGCGGCGCGACCGGGATGAAACCCGTCAGATCCGGGACGTCCTCGAGCATGTCCGACAGCTTCGGCAACCGGGATCGGTGCTCCTGCAACGGAGCCACGAGTTCCCCGGCCGCCGCCTGCACCTTCCGCACGGCGGACTGCACCGCCTCGGTCATCGCCTTCGCGATCTCGTCGTAGGTGAGATCACCGATATCGGGGGCGAATTTGGTCTCGATGAGCACGCCGTCGGCGTTCACGGTGACCTGGATTCGCTTGTCGCAGGCCGTAACCGTCGCGGTGAGACGAGCGCGTTCGCGTTGGACGGCGGCGATACGCGACATCTGCGCCGATAATGCGTCCATCATCATCGCGGCATCGGCCCGCAACCATTCATTGCTCATCGAAACCTCCGCCGCCCATGCTAAACCGACGCCGCCTCGGTCGCACCGGAAACAATCGGCTTCCGAGATTCCCTGCTGCACAAGGTCATTCCCCGTTACAAAACTTTGCAAGGATTTAGCATACGGTGCCGAGCGAGTTGCGGTAACCTGCGAATCAAGCAGAGGTGGCATTGTTGTCCGCGAGCCGGGCCTGCCTGACATTGTCTGGGCGAGAGGAGGTTTCGACGTGGCCCACGAGCCGCGGCGTCCGCCGCCGACAACTCCGGCGGAGATCGAGGAACAACGGCGCGAGATCGCCGAGCTCGAACGGCGGCGCAAACTGCTCACCGCGACCGCACTCGTCTGCGAGAAAAGAATTCAGGTCACTGTCAATGCCGATGGCGTGCTCATCGAGACGAAATTCGCCGCGGATATCTGTGATCTCTCCTATGACGAAGTCGCCGAGGCCATTCCGATCGCGGTGCGCGCCGCGGCCACCGAGGTACTGCGGAAAGGGCGCGCCCTGACCTGGTCGTTGCTGGATCGCGACACCGATGTCGCCGTCACCGCGGGCGAGCTGGGTGCGGTCGGGCCGGCGGCGGCGATTCCCCTGATTCCCACCCGCGCCCCCGGCGGCCCGGGTGAACGGCGAACGACATCGTGAGGGAGTGGACATGGCAGACGCGGTGGAGGTCGATCCGGCCAAGCTGACGGCCACCGGAAACCACATGTTGACGGTGCGCGACAAGCTCGGCGGCATCGTGTCCCATTTGAACGGCGCGGTGGGCACGGCCGGACCCGAGACGTGGGGCACGGACTCCTTCGGCAAGGGCTTCGCCGACGGCGACGACGGATACGTCCGGTCCCGCACCGAATTGCTCTCCGGGGCACACGAACTGGTGATCTCGCTCGGTCAGTTCGGACAGGGCATGATCGACGCGGCGAACAAGATGACCGCGGCCGATCACCAGGGCGGATAGCCCGGGTATGGCGCTGTATCTGCCGCCCGAACTGCGCTGGGTCTCCTACATCGCCGGGGCCGAATGGCCCGACGGCGACGAGGACAAGATGTTCGCGATGGGCGACGAGTGGAAGAACGCCGCGAAACAACTCGAGGCGCTGCTCGACGAGATCAAGACGGTGCAGAACGAGCTGCGGTCCGCCTACGCCTCGGGCACGGGCGGCGAGCAGGCCGTGGCCGAGGTGGGAAAGCTGCTCTCCGGCAAGGGTTCCGTCGACGAACTCGCCAAGTACATGTCGCAGATCGGTCAGTCCACTCGCAACGCGGGCACGACCATGGAGCAGACCAAGCTCATGGTCATCGTCTCGCTGTCGCTGCTGGCCGCGGAGATCGCGCTGGCCTGGCTGTTCCCGCCGACCGCGCCGGGGGTCGAGGCCGCCGCGGTGGGCGCGACCCGCGCCTTCCTGTATCGGCTGGGCCGGCAGGTGATGGCGTTCCTGGAGTCGATTCCCGGGGTCGGCAAGCTCATCGGGCAGTTCGTCAAATTCGTCAAGATCGTGCCGGATCTGCCGAGCAAGGCCGGCGACCTGCTGGCCAACCCGATCGGGCTGGGCGTCAAGCGGATCACCCCGGCCCGCACGCTGCTGGACATGATGCCCGAGGCGATGGCGCGCAATCCCTTCGTGCGCGACGTCTTCGACGTGATGCCGGACGAATTCGCCAAATGGCTGGTGAAAAGCGGTGTGAACGTGGGCCTCTGGTCCGGCGGCCAGGACCTGCTGGTGCAGACCATCCAGATCGCGAAGGGCCATCGCGACGAGCTCAACGGCCAGGAGCTGGGGCTGTCCATGGGGGCGTCCATGGTCGGCAAATGGGCCAGCCATCTGCCCGCGGTGTACGTGGAGAAGTGGGGCGGGGATCTGTTCAAGTCGTTCGGCATCGACTCCACGCGCGGTCTGGCCGGAATGGCGAACGGCGCGGCGACGGGCATGACCACGAACGTCGTCAGCGGCCTGGCGGGAGCGGGGTTGTATTCGCTGGTCACCGGGACCAGTTACTACGACAACATCAAGACAGCGCAGATCGGGGCGGCGGTGACCGGAGCCATGGTCGGCGGCCAGCGCGGCTTCATCGGCCAACTCGGCGCGCGGCCGGGGACGGGAGCCGATTTCACCGCCACGCATCCGGAGCTGAATGTCGGCACCGGAGGCGGGAACCGGCTGGGCCTCGGAGGCACCGACGGAGGCGGTAACGGCGGCCGCGGGGGTGGACCGAATCCCTCGGACGGCAGCGGTTCTCACGGTGGTGGACAGAATTCTCCGGGCGACAACGGTTCCCGCAGTGGTGGACAGAATCCCCTGGGCGGCAACGGTTCCCGCAGCGGTGAGCGGAATTCCCTGGGCGGCAACGGTTCCCGCGGTGGCGCTGACGACATCACGCCGGTCGCCCACGGCGGCGACAACACAGGCGGGAACCGGGCCGCGAATCCCGCGCCGCCCGCACGCGGTTTCGCCGAGCAGCAGCAGGCCCTGCGCGACCAGCACGAGCGGAACTATTCCACCGCCCGCGATCTGGACCGCGCGAACCAGAACTTCTTCGGCCGCCAGGCGCGCAATCTGAATCCGTTCAGCGAGCGACCGGCACAGTACAGCATCAACCGCAATGCCGAAATCGCCCGGCACGGCGCGGAAATGGACGCGCTGAACAGCCAGGAGAAGGCGCGGATCGCCACCGGGCACGCCCAGGACGCCGCGCAGCGCGCCACGGTCGCGCGCAACGCCGCCCGCGACGCGGACCAGACCGCGCGCGCCGCCGAGGCCAGTCACGACCCGAACGCCACCACGCTGCGCGCCCAGGCGAATCAGGCTCGCGCGCAGGCGATCAACGCCGCGCGCGCCTCCACCGAGGCCACCAACGCCGCCCACACGGCCACCGCCGACGCGACCGGCGCGCAGAACCGCCTCGCCGGACTCGGCAACGACCCGGCGATGCGCAACTCCTGGGACTCGGTGGCGGCCGCGCAGCGACCCGCGGCGACCGGCGGCGGCGGGCAGGGTCACGAGCTGCAAGGCGTCGGCGGTAACGACGGGAATTCCCCGGGGCCGCAACATAATCGGCCACCCCAGCACGACGGCGGCGACGGCGACGGCGGTGGTGGACATCAAGGTCCGCTGCCGAAACCCCAGCGCGACGCGGCCGACGATCTCGTCGACCAGCGCCGCGCGGAACTCTCCGCCGCCATCGACAAGCACGAGGCCGCCAACAACGCGGTGCGGCAACGACTCGACACCATGCAGCAGCGGCTCGACACCTTGCAGCAGAACCGGGCCCCGCTCCAGGATCGGGTCGACACCGCCCGCGCGGCGCGCGACGACGCCGATCAGCACGTCGCCGACATCAAACATCAACTGCGCGGGACCACTGATCCGGCGCAGCGGACGAACCTGAAGGCCGACCTGCGCCAGGCCCAGCACGAGGCCGTGCGCGCGCAACGCGATCTCGAGGCGGCGGAAGGGGATCTGCGCCACGTCGACCGCGATATCGCCAAGCAGCACGACCAACTCAACAGCGTGGCATCGAGGGTCCTCAGCGGCGCGCCGAAGGAACTGCTGAACGTCCTGCCGCACGCGGTGAAGGACGGCCTGCTCGATACGCAGAAGAACGCCCAGGCCGCCGTGGCGACCGCCAAGGCGAATCTCGACGCCGCCATCGCGGATCAGCAACGGGCGCACGGCATTCCGGTGACCCCCGCGCCGACGCTGACCGAATCGCACGCCACCGTCAACCAGCACGGGGCGAACGTCCAGGCCGCGCGCGCCACCGTCGCGGCCCCCGAACCGGCCGCGGTCGCCGCGGCGCGCGGGAATGTCACGGCCTACGACAACGCGCAGACCGTCCTCAAC